>JAFCDM010000058.1 GCA_017609695.1 Candidatus Pacearchaeota archaeon
TGGTCAAAGTGCTTCCTTAAATCTCTTCTTTCCCTAATTAATTTATCACCATAAGTTCTTTCTAAATTAATCCTGTTTAATTCAAACTCTTTTTTTAATTTCTCTCTTAATTCATTTATTTTTTTCTTAGAAATTCTAATCTCTGTTTCTTTTTGTTTTTCATTTAATTCTCTTTCTTTTTCAGAAGAAATTTGCTCCTTCAATTTCTTATGCCTCTCACTTAAATCAGAAAGAACTTGGTATTTTTTATTTTTTAATTTCTGTTTTTCTACTTTTAATTTCTTATTCATTTCCAAATTAAGTGTCTTAATCAAATCCCTCTTTTTTTCATTCAAAGAATTAATAATTTTATTTTCTTTTGTTCTTAACAAGTCTCTTTGTTTATTTAACTTTATTTCATTTTCAGAACTAACTTTTTCCCTTAATTGTTTTTCCCTATCCTCAACTAATTGTTCTTGTTTTTCAATTTCCTGTGCTAAAATTATCTCTTCTTCTTGAATTCTTTTTTCTAATAATTCATTTTGTTTTTTTATTTTTCTTTCTAATTCTTTTTCTTTTTCATTCAAAACTCTTCTTTGTTTTTCAACAGCCATATTTAAGCATGCTCCTCAATTCTTAAATGAGCTTGTTTTTCTTTTTCTCTTAAAACCTTATTTTGTTTTTCAATATTTTCTTTTAGCCTTTCTTCTCTTTTTCTTAAGGACTTTCTTTGTTCTTTTAATTTTGTTCTTATTTTATTATTTTCATCACCCAACCATTGTTTTTCTTTATCTAATTTTTTAGAAAATCCTAAAACATATTTCCTTTTTATTTTTTCTAATTTATGTTTTAACCTTAATTCACAACTTCTTTTAAGACTTTCTTTATGAGCCTTAAATCTTTGAGCAGATTTTAAAGAAAGTTTTATTTTAAGTTCATTTTTCTTTTTTTCTAAATCCTTAAGTTCTTTAGCAAGCAAATTTGCTTTTATTCTTTTTTCCTCTTTAATTAATTTCTTTTCAGCAATCTCCTGTTTTTCTGCTAATTTTTCTGCTTTTTCTCTAAATTCATTTAATTTTCTATCTTTTCTTTTTTTAAATTCTTTTTCTGAAAGATTAAGTGCACTTACCTTTTTTCTTTCTAAATCAATCTCTTGTTTTAATTTTTCATTTTCTTTAGCTAAACCATCTAAAACTTCATTTTCTCTTTTTTTAAGTAATCTCTTTTTATTTCTTAACTCTTTTTCAGCTTGTGCCTTAAGTTTATGAATTAAATCCTTCTTTTTTATTTCTAATTCATAAAGTTTTTTGTTTGTCTCTTGCTTATCTAATATCTTCTGTTTTGTTAATTTTTTATTAGATTCTAATTCTAATCTCTTCTCTATCTTCTCTCTTTCTCCAGCAAGAAAATCATCTTCTGTTTTTATTTTTTGATTTAAATCTGCTTCCCGAGAATTCAATAACTGAAAATTTCTTGTCTTGATTTTTCATGATTTATATTCAACGCATTCCTTCTAGTATCTAACTCATTTTCCAACTTCCGATATCTTTCTTTTAAACCTTGTTTTCGTCTTTTAATCTCTTTTTCCAATCCTTCATTTCTTTTATTTAATAAATCTCTTTCTTGTTTTATCCTCGCCTTGGATTTATTGTCCTTTATTTTTAATAAATCCCTTTCCCTATGTATTTGCTGAGAAGCTTGCAAAGCAAATTTTTTTCTTAATCTTTTTTCGATTTCATCTAATTGTTTATTTTTCTTTCTTTCTATAAGTCTTTTAATATTCTCGCGAGCTTCTCTTAATTCTTTTTCTAATCTCTCACCTAACTCCCTCTTAAGTCCCTCCTTCTTTTGAGCTAATTCCGTATCATTTTGTTTCCTAAGTCTTTCCTTAAGTTTTCTTTTTTTCTCATCTAATTGCCTCAACTCCTTAAGATTCATTAATTTTCTTAATCTTTTTTTCTCATCGCTTAACCCTTTAAAAGATTCTTTCATAAGACTTTTCCTAGTTTCTTCTTGTTCTTTTTCAAGTTCTTTCAATCTTTTTTGTTCTTTTAAAATTAATTCTTTTTCTTTTTCTCTTAAACTATGAATTGCTTCCTTTTCAAGCCCTCTTTTAAGAGTCTCTATCCTTTCTTTTAAAGCATTATTAAATCTTCCACTAACTTCTCTTTGTAAACAAAATTTAACTTTATTTTCATATTTTTCACCAAACTTATCTTCTAAAGTTTTATATTGTAATTGAAAATTATCTTTTCTATCTTGTAAATCTAATTGCAATTGTTTTTGAATTTCAAGTTCCTTACTTTTCAATTTCCTTGACAATTCTGCCTTAATATCACTTAAGGTAAGGTTAAACTCGTTATCAATTAAAAAACTAACTTCTGGATCAATCTTCTTTAATAATTCTTTTTTTCTAGCTTCTTCTCTTTTTTGCTCCTCTAAAAAATCATCAAAAGAATTAAGTTTACTCTTAATCTCTGGAATTGATTTAACTATTTTAACCTGGGAACCTAAAAGTTGTTTTTTATTAGTTTTATTCCCTTTTCTTTTTCCCTTCTTACTTATCTTTTCAATCTTTCCTTTTTTTATCTTAGTTTTCAAAAGTTTTATCTCTTTTTCTATATCTGGGATATAAAGAACATTCTTCATTTTAGAACGAATAGATTTAGCATCACTTTCATGTCCAGTGATATCAATTTTATCCAATTCCACCTTAAGTTTTTCTAATTTCTCAATATTATTTTCAAAATATTTAAAATCTTTTTTTCCCACCATCTTTTTTAGTTTTGTTTATTTCATTTTATTTTCAAAATCTATAAATTCTAAAGCCATTCTTCTCTTACTAAGCTCCTCTTCTCAATCTCTCTCTTATTACATTTATTTTTATTAAATTATTAGTTAATTCTCAAATTTATTTTTTTAATTTATTTTTACTTATATCTCCAAACACTTATTCGCTTTAGGTAAGTTATGTATGGCGTTATATTTATTTGAATTATCAATTTATATTTTATTATTAAATTACAAAATAATCCAATATGGTAATGTAGAATAACTATTTAAATATAATGTTTTGTAAAATATGTAATAAAACATTTGTATTCAAAAATCTCAAAATCTATTCATCGAAACTTATTAATCTTTTTATCATACTTCAATCAAGCTTAAGAATTTATTTATTATTAAAATTATTTTTCCTTCTCAACAGATTTCTTTTTTCCCTTAATTTTCTTTTCTCTTTTAACCCAATTAACCTTTCTTGGGTCTCTTTTTAAAGCAAGATTTCTTTTACATTTACTAGAACAAAAATGAAGAGACTTACCATCAAAAGTAAAAATAGTTAATCCCCTTGGTTCTTGATAATTCTTCTTACAAAATGAACATGTTGGCATATTATTTTCTCCTAAATTATTTCCTTAAATAAAGTATATTTAATACTAAAAAACTCCCCATAATAACTGGACTTGGACTAACATCACGAACTAAACAACCAGAAAAACAAACTCTATCCCTACAATCTCTTAAACCCCCTCTTAAAACTCCTAAATTCCCTGGACTATTATTAAAAGAAACCCTCCAATTTCTATAACTATCTTTAAATTTCATTTTAACTAAAAGCCCCTTTCAAAACTTTGGTTTTAATTCTTCTGGCTTCAATCTGAGTTTCTCTTAACATTAAAATATCTCTTTTTCTTACAGGACCTTTAACATTTCTCCTCATAACCTTTCCCTTATCAAAACCTTGCAAAACCCTGCATTTAACTTGAGTAACTTCTCCCTTTGAACCTGTCCTTCCAATAATTCCTTCAACAACCCCAGGAACTGCTGTTTCTGTTAATAAAGATTCTGCCCCCCTAGAACCACTCCCCTTCCCTTGTTTTACTTTTTGGGTTTTACTTCCCATTTTATTTATTCTTTAAATTTAATTTTAAAAAACCTTCAAATTCTTCTTCAGCATCTCCAAGGTCAATAACAGCTACACTCGCACAACCAACATTAATTCCAACTGAAATTCCTAATTTTTCTTTTTTATCTGCTTCCACACAATAAATATTTTTCTCTTTGCATAAAAGAGGTAAGTGTTGCACAATCTCTTTAGGTTCAACATCTGCTCCATAAACTACTAATTTTGCTGTTCCTCTCTCTATTGCTTTAGTAACTTCATTTGTTCCTTTTTCAACTTTTCCAGTTCTTCTTGCTTTTTCAATTATTTCATATACAGAAACCATTTCAGTTTCCTCCATTAATTTAATAACCAAAAACCATAAGAAACATTTGCCTCCTATAAGTCATTGGCGAGCAAAAGTAATTTTAATATCCTTACAATATTCTGCTAAATTGCTTTTGCGAGTGCAAAAGTAATTTTAATATCCTTACAATATTCTACCAAATTGCTTTTGCGAGTAGTATTAATAAAAGTAGAAAATAGGGGTTTATAAAGTTTATTACTCAATTGACTTTGCGTCAGAATAGATTATAGTAATTCCATTTCCTTAAATTGTGTATGATAATTCTCGCTGTGAGTTGTGTCAATCTTGAAATGGGATTATGCTTTAAGAGAGGTTTATTCCTTCTCTTAAAACTTGAATGAAAACTTTCTGTGTGACTTCTTTGATGGTATTCTCTAAGCCAGTCTTGAGTTCCAAAAAACAAATCAAGATACATTAATTGCCAAGATATTCCCAAATTTAATTTTAGATTTTTCTTTGGAAAGATAAATGGTTTCATTCCTAATTCACTTATCTTTCTAGTAAGTTCTCTATCTACAAAACCAGCATCTAATCTTAAACTATTTCCTTTAATCTCTTCAATCATCTTTCTCATAGCTCTTCTTTCATCTCTGTCCATCTCAAATGCTTGAACAATCTCTCTAGAATCAACAACAGAAGTAAAATAATCTCCTGTTTTTCTTTGAGTTTCATAATTCTGTTTTCTTGTAGTTTCTAAACCTGTTCCATCTCCCATTAAAACCCCATTAGAATTTTTTGTTTTCTCAAATACTTGCTTAAGCAAGTATTGTACTTCTAAATTATTATAAGCTCTCCCAATTGTTCTATCATCTAATTTAAATTTAAGTTGGATGTTTAATCCTATCAAAGACATCCAACCTTGTGCTTCTCTTTCTGTTAATTGCAAGAGTTCGCATAGAAGAATAACCTTTGCTAATATTTTTGCATCCACTCCTTTTCTACCTAATTGGCTTATCTTTTTAACTTCGCAAATATTTACGACCTTATTAATTTCTCTTATTAAGATCCCTGCCTCTTCTGTTTGAGCTATATTATATCTTCTCCAATCAACTCCTTTTTTATTTCTTGATTTATAAAATCCTTTCTCTCTCAGTTTAGGAACTAATTTCCTAAACTCTTCATTTGGTAAATCTGTTATCATAAGATAATATATATTAATATATACTTATGTTTTATTGTTATGTAACACCTAAATATTTATATATACTAATATATATGAATATATATGGCACGAAGCATAAAAATGGAGAAAGGTAAAGTAGAGCTTAAGGACGAGTTTAATGCTATTTTTGAGAAAACAGTCACTAAATTTGGATCAGGAGCAAAGATAGATGCTCCCAAAGAATTTTTAGGGAAGAAAGTTTATGTTGTAGTTAGAAAGTCTTAATTTAGACGCAAAGTCTTTATTGAACCCAAGTTTTTAATCAAATCACTTCTAACCTCAGGCATTATTTTAAAATCTCTACAACCTCCTTCTCCTAGAGACCCCTCTGGAACTTGTTCCCCAATTTCAAATCTATAATATCTCTTCCCATCTTTATCTCTATGACAAGCTAAGTATATTTTAGATTCAACACAAGGACAATCCAAAGCGCGCCCCCCAGCTAAATGTGCTATACAATAATAAGTTCCCTTAGGCTGCTTTCTACCTTCTCTTTGATAACGACAAAACATTCTAGCCATTTTTAAAATTAATATTTATACTTTAAATAATTAATTATACTAGAAACATTACTTCCACTTAACTTCCACATCATCTGTTCTTTCCTTAGGATTTATATCTAAATCTTTAATTTTATTTCCATCCACCATAATTCCTGCATTAAACATAATCTCTCCTAAATAAGCAATCATCCCCCCATTAGGGAAACATTTAAATAGTCTTGTAGACTATTTATACTATGATTGCACAATACAATTTTGAACTAAATGAGGATATGATATATCTTATAGAAACCTTAAAAGTAGAAAGTTATTGGTCAAAAAATAATTTCACACTAACACTTCAGAATAAAAATATCCCTCTTCTAAACAATATAGAAAGAATAGTAAAAGAACTAGGAATAAAAATCTCAAAAAGAATCTTATTAAAAATAAGATTACCAAACAATACAAAAAAAGAGGAAGTGCAATTAATCTATAGAAATAAAAAATTAAATTTCCATATAGAAAAAAGTCCTTTTGACAATAATAAAGTAAAAGCCGTTACAAGTCTTTCCCATAAAAATCATAAACTTATCCTAATTTATAAGAATAAAAAGATTCCTATAAAAATAAAATGTCTTAAAAATAAAATTATATGTGAAAATGAATTAGATTGTTGGGTTTATGGAGATTTAAGATTTCCAACAAAAAAATTATTAGATTTTCTTGAAGAATATTGCAGGGGAAATAAAAATTTACAAATAGAAAAATATCTTTTAAATGCAAATAAAAAATTAGTAATCTCTGCATTTAGTGCTTTAATAGATTGTGAGGGTTCTATAGATTGGTATGGATTGAAGAGAGTAATCAGAATAAGGATGAGAAATCAAGGCTATTTAAAACAATGGTCAAATTTATTAAAAAAACATCATATTGGAAATAAACTCAGAAAAAATAAAATGGATTGGGAAGTAAATATCACTGGATGGGAAGACTTTGATAGATTAAATAGAATGGGTTTCAAATTACACCATTCTAAAAAATCAGATAAATGGAAAAAAATCATGAATGGATTTATAAGAAACCAAATATCCAGAAATAGTTATAAAGAATTCTATATAAAAAAATTAAAAGAGTTAAATAAAAAAGTGACTGCAAAAGAATTTGCAGAACATCTTAATAAAAGTAAAAGAGTAATAAACCATTATCTATTAAAAATGGAGAAACAAGGAATAATAAAATGTAATAGAAACAATTGGCCTTATCTATACTTTATTTCTACTTCATCTGTACGCTGACGTGGATGTATGTCTATCTCATTAAATCTTTCTTGGGGGACTGCATCATCAATTTGTAATTCACCTTGAAATGCTATCATAGCAGCATTGTCCGTTAATAAACTTCTTTCAGGAACAAAAAATTTACATCCTCTTTCCTTACACATTATTTTACACATTTCTTGAAGCCGAGAATTACAAGCAACCCCTCCACCTAATAAAAGCTCTTTTTTTCCAGTATGAGCTAAAGCTCTTTCAGCAGCTTCAACTAACATTGCGAAAACAGTTTCCTGCAATGAAAAAGCTAAATCTTCAACAGGATATTTACCACTCTCTTTCATCTGCTTCAGTTTTGTAAGAATCCCTGAAAAAGCAACATCCATCCCTTTTAATTTATAAGGAAGTTCAATATATTTCCCTTTTTTAGCTAACTCCTGAACTTTAGGCCCTCCGGGAAATCCCAACCCTAAATAACGAGCAAAATTATCAATAAAATTTCCCACACCAATATCTAAAGTTTCACCAAAAACCCGATATTTTCCACCAGAATATGCAATTATTTGAGTATTCGCACCACTTGCATAAAGTAGAACAGGGTCTTTTGCCCCTGTTATTCTTCCAATTTCTAAATGTGCAACACAATGATTAACAGGAATTAAAGGGACATTTAAATCAAAAGCTTTTTTCTTAGCAAATTCCATTCCTTTAATTAAACAGGGCGCCAAACCTGGTGCAGAAGAAAAGGCAATTGCTTTAATCTCATCACAACTAATTCTTGCTTCTTCCAAAGCCCTATCAAAAACATCATCAGCAACTTCAACATGATGCTTAGCCGCATCAATAGGAATTATCCCTCCTTTTTCAGTTGTATACATTTCCCTGAGATTAACAAGAATCTTTCCATTATTAACAATCCCAATTCCAAAAGTGTGTGCAGTTGATTCAATTCCAAGTATCATTTTAACTTTTTCATCTCTTGTTTAATTTCCTTAGGAGATAAATAATGTTTTTTAATCCTTTTAACAGTTTTTTTATTTCCTCTCAAAAGATCATAATTTCTAAAATAAAATAATTCCTTTCCATAACTTTTTCGAATCTGAAGTAATTCAGTATTTCTTTCCTCTTTTGTTCTAAATTTTTTCAAATAAAGTAAAAAATAAAAGAAAATTAATTTTTTGAAAAAATTCCTTTTCTGAAAAATAGATATATGACATAATTCATGAGTTAATATAGCTATAACATACTTTTTAGGAAAATCTCTAAGCCTTTTAGATAATCTTATCCTCCAAAATAAACCAAACCAATAAACCTCAGCAGATATTGATTCAAATCTTTTTTTAGATGATTCTTTAATATAAATTTTTAAATTCTTCAACTCTGGAAAACTATCTTCAATAAGTTTTTTCACAATCTTATCATACTTTTTATTATATTGATTCATAAACCTACTAACAAAAACAACTTTATAAAAATAACCACAAAAAACAATAAATAAAAATAAAAAAATAAAAGGAAAACACCTCTATTTCCCAAAAGTTATATAAATATCAAACTATTTTTTCTTTTTCTTTTTAACTGATTTTTTCTTAACAGCTTTTTTAGCAACCTTTTTCTTCTTCTTTCTGCCCCCTCTTGACATCACAGCTTCACATAAATTTCCCTTTCCATCAATGTAATATAAATGTCCTGGTTTTCTACTTACTACTCCTTTCTTGATTATTTTTCCCATTTTAACCTCCTTTTACATCTTTAAAAGATAGTTTTAGTATTTAAATGTTTCTTTCGTCGATAAACCTTTTAAAAGCCGAGCTATCGAGGGGAATTTCTAAAAGTTTATCAAATTTTGCTTTTGGTTGAATTAAAATTCTTTTAGATTTAATCAATTTCTCGTCGACAATTCTATTTCCATTAAACCAAATTGCAAGAAAAGGCTTGCAAAAAAAAGAATGAATTGCCGGCTTTCCAAGTTTTTTAAAAACAAATAAAAGAGGTTTTGATTTTTTTTTAAACATCAAACCACTTATTTTTAAAGAAATATTTTTACATTCTCTAACCTCTAATTCAATATCTTTTCCTTTATAATCAAATTTAAATTTCATTTTCTAACTTTTATAAACCCTATACAATTTATTCACACTTCTTTCATTAACAACATTATGGTGTTTAAACCCCCCACCAAAGCATTTTGGGATATGCATTAATTCATGAATTAAAGTTTTGTCTTGTTCTTCCTGAGACATTCTATCAAATCTCTCTGAAATAACTTCAATAATATAAACTGCTTCAACCTCTAAACATTTCTGCCAGATTTTAGATAAGGCATGGCATCTTGCAATTGTCCCCCTACTTTGGCTTTTCCTGCTTCTAACAGCATAAACCCCAGAAAATCTTATATGGACCATCCCAATCTTTTTAGCAATTTCATAAAGTCTTGACATAATATCTGGAGCAGATTCATATTTTATTGGCATTTTTGTTTTGAATTTTTATTTTAATAATTTTATTTTTACTTTTCAATCCCTTAAAAATCTCAACTTCACAACCAAAATGTTTTTTTAATAATTTTAACAATCTCTTGTTTTTTTGAATTTGGTTTAACTTTTATTTTAATTTCCATCCCTCATCTCTTGACAAACAATTCTTCTTCTACCATTTAAATCATAAACATAATCTACAGCCCCACCAGAGAATCTAACATGCATATCTCTTGGATGCTTTTTATTATATCTAGGAACTCCCCAATTCAAATAAGAATTGTTTGGATGACTTAAACCTCTTTTCATAATCAAAACAAAAGATTCAGAGATTTAAAGGTTTGTGCATTTCATCTTACAACAATCTCCACCCCATCCCTATGTTTTAATTTATGTTCTTTTCCAACAGCTTGCTTTGTTCTTACATCAATTGCTTTAATAAAATTCTTTCCAAAATCAGTATGAAGAATATAAGCAAAATCCAAAGCAGCCGTACTTCCCCCTGGAATCAAAAAACAATCAGGAAGAATATTGCCTTTTGAATCAGCAAGCTTATTCACTCCTGCAGGAAAAACAGCAATATATTTAAGAACATCAAAAACAATTTTATCTAAAATATCCTGAATTCCAGTATTCCCATAAACCTCTAAAACATTTTTTTGAATAAAATCTAATGCCTGCTTCTGCTTTTCATTAACTCCTTTTTTATATTCAAATTTATTTTCCCCAGGAAGATAATCAATTAATCCAGAATTACTCGCCTCTCTTAATGCTAATTCTGAATCTGCAGAACAAGGGATAATAATTAATTCAGGATAAGCTTTTTTCAAATTATCAATATTAGATTTACTTGACTCTTTATCACATTTATTAGCAGCAAGGATCATGGGTTTTGTTAAATGTCTTAAATCATGAGCAAATTTTAATAATTGCTCTTCATTCCATTCTGCAGGTTTTTCAACATCATAAACTTTCTTAGAGAAAGTTTGGGAGCC
>JAFCDM010000059.1 GCA_017609695.1 Candidatus Pacearchaeota archaeon
CTATATTTCCATATCCACTTGTGATAATCCAATTCCCCCAACCAATAGCATTATGATTTGTTTCATCAGTTTCATCACCTATATCTACATAATCACATTGAGCAGCCATAACCATTCCATTAGAAAATAAAACACTCGCTAAAATCAATAAGGAAAAAATACCCCAAATTTTTTTACCGCTTTTCATATTTCAAATAATATCAAATCCTTTATAAGTATTATTATAATCCCCCACCATATTTATTTTTATTACTTTAAGTTAGTGAAGTTTTTTTTAAGGAAAAGATTTAATTTAAAAAAAGCGAGTTATTTAAACAAATCTTAAAAAAAAATAAAAAAATAAAAAGTAGTTTATTTGGTGGGATTATAAAGGCATAAGTGTTGAAATTACCTCAAACTCACCATAAGCCATTTTATCAAAATCATAACAGATCAGTACAGGTGTCATATCATGAGATTGAGTTTTCAAAACTGAAATTAGTGCCCCCCTATCAACTGTAAAATCAACAACATCTTTGGTATATAAATCACAATCAGAGTAAGTTATCAAATCAGTTTCAAACAACCAAGCACTTGGATTCCATTTATTTAGTTTTCCCTTGGTGATATCCTTTGTTAAGACTATCCAAATTTTTCCACCTCTACAATGTTCATAACTATCAAATCCATTTGCTTCATTACAATAATTTGGACTTGGATAAATATTATAATCTGCAGAGTCAGGCAAATTCATATTAAGGTCGATATCATTTGAACCAGAATAATCTCCACTAGAATCTGTAGTAAATTTATCTATAACTACAATATTTTCAGCATTCCAATCCTTATCTGAATTCAAATCAGGATAGTAAATTATAGAATATTCCGTAAAAGCACTTAATTTGCTTGCTGTTAAGCTATAATCAAATGTTGGATTTACTGTATTAAAAATTAAGCTTACTTCTGGATCATTTAAACATTTCCAAGCTGTGGGAGATTCTTCATTATAATCTTTATAGCACAAATCTAAATCTGTGGTTTCAGGAACTTTATACATTCCAATAGTAATTCCTGCTTCTTCTCCAGTGGTTATTAGTTCTAAATCCATAGGAATCGAGGCATCATTTTTTATTTTGTGTAACCAACAGAAACTTTCTCCACCCGGAGCAATTTCGGGAATTTCGTGATTAAAAGAATCATAACCAGTTTTACCATCTACACTAATTGTTGGATTGAGAGTTGCTGTAAAACTAAACATCCCAAAATGAGTTAATACTCCAGCACTAACCAATGCGATAGCAAACAAAGAAATAACCAAAACTGAAATCTCTTTACCAAATAAATTAATCTTTCTTTTTATAAGATTTTTCATTCTTTTTATTTAAACCTCCTTTCACTAAATTAAAAAGGAATAAACTCAATAAGCCAAATTTTCTTTATAAGTATTATTATAATCCCCCACCATATTTATTTTTATTACTCATAGTTGGTGAAGTTTTTTTTAAACAACTCTAATCTCTACTAGAAAGTTTGGTTTGAATTCCATAGGCCTTAATATAATAACTTAAATCATCCTTTTGTTCTAATGCATCTATTAATCCTTCTACAGAAATTATAAATGAATTTCCGCAATGCAGAAAACCTATCTCTCTTTTGACTGGACAATATCCTCTTTTTAATAAAGAATATTTGAATTGCCTTAATGCAGTTTTATAATCTCTTTTAGAAATTGCTTCATTTTCTATTACTTCTAAATCTCCTAAAATATCTTCAATAGCTTTTTTTGCAAAAGCTCTAATCATTGCCGGTTTATTCATTTTATATTTAATCTCAAAGAGTTAAAAAACCGATCTCTATCCTCACCCATCTTTTTTCTTTCTTGTAAATTAATTGGATGAAAGTTAATTCTTTTTTCTTGAAGTCCTTTAAATCCCTCTAAAAAATAGTCTCCAGGTAGTTTTCCTACCATAAGAGAAACATTTCTCAAATTTTCTATAAATGTAGGGACATGAGGGCCACCCATGGGCACAGGAATTCTCCCACCAATTAAAGAATATGTCGTCCCGTCAGCAATATTATCATTAACCACATTTTTATGAATTACATCTACTAAACATCCAAGCCTATTTCCATTTCCGCTATAACCATCATCTAAAACAAAGGCATCTATTTGAACAACCCCTCTGTAACCCTTTGCCTTCATTATTTCTATTTCTCTTGAAACAACTTTTACTTTAAACTTCTGATTTTCATCATAAGGAATCCAATCAATTCCTCGAAAATAAGCTTCAGGAGGAATCATAAATCCAGGACCTTCTGAAATTTTCCACTTTGCAAATCTATCCTTCTCAATTTGATTTAGTAAAGATTCAGGGGAGAATTTTGGATGGGGGCGGCGGGGATGAGCACCTCCAACATCTGATAACAAAGTATCATAAATATCTTTATAAAGAATTTTTTCTGCCATTCTCGCCCCTTCCATTCTCGCATCATAAGAAGTTTTTTGGATATGACCTGGGAAATTATACATTTCTACAACAAGGTCTAAAAACCTAACCCCATCAATTTCTTTACAATGTTTGTCTGTATTTCCAACTAAATTATTTTTACTTACCATCATCTTTAATCATCTCTTGAATTTTTGGGATTTCACTAGTTATTTTTGGGGAACATTTTTGAATAAGAGTTTTAGTTACTGCATATGCCCTTGCTTTAAGAAGACCATCAATAACCTTTTCATCCTTTTCATCAAAAACTCTCCAATTTTCATAATCTCCATCACCCGGAGATTCCATTATTATCCAATAATTTGCATTAGTCCTCTCAGCTTTATTTCTATAAGGAATTAATTCAGAAGCCCCCAGTCTTTTTACGATAATCCTTAACCCCCTTCTCTTGCAAAGGGAAGATCCTGGTTGCTTACTATCAAAATTAACAGAGTATTCATCTTGACTAACTTCTTCAAGTTTTTCTATAGCCATATATTACATATAAGCCCCCTCTTTTTAAACATTTATTCACCAGAATGTATAGGTTTCACAAACCATCATCAATCATTTTTTGTATTTCAAGAATTTGACTATCCATTCTTGGGGAATACCTTCTAATAAATGCCTTACATACACTATATACTCTTTCTTTAAGTATACCATCAATATCTTTAGGATTATCTTTTTGAAAACCTTTCCAATTTAAATAAACTCCATTTGCTGTCTGGGCTTCACTTATAATCCAAAGGTTATCATTAAGACGTTCTGCTTTACTTTTATAACAAACTAGATTAAGCCTGTCTGGTCGTTTTAATACAATATCAAATCCTCTTCTATACCTATCATTAGACTCAGGGACATCAAAACCAAAACCAATTAAAAATTCAAGATTTTGTTCACATACAGATTCAAGGGACTCTTCACTATTCATAATTAATCCATATAATAACCCTTTTTAAACATTTATTTATAAGAAAATATAGTTTCAATCTCCAAACCAACCTAACTTTTTATCTCTTGAGAGTTTTTTAATCTGATATTCACATTTACAAGCTTCAGATTTATCCTTACATTCTTTTACTTTCAATAATCTCTTAAATCCCTTTCTATAAACATACTTGCTACCTTTCCTACAACTATGTGCTAACATCCTTTTATCTAAATCATTTGTAACACCTGTATAAAAAGAACCATCAGAACATTCTAAAAGATAAACATACCATCTTTTTTTAGTATTCATTTTAATTAATTAGAACTATCTACTATATAAGTTTAAATCTCCTACTATATTTATTTTAATTGCTTATTCAAAACACCTGTAATCATAGATATGCTTTAACTATAAATGCAAAAGTTATTATAGTAACAATTATTAAAATAAATAGAGATTGGCAAAAAGCAATAGGGTAAAAATGGAAAAATTTAATTTTGATTATGATTTAGAAAATGATGATCTGTTTATTTATTTAGTAGGTAAAAAATCAGAGGGGGCAATAGAGCTTGGTAACTTTATCCTTGATTTTGATAGTGCAGGAGATTTAGTTGCTATGCAAATTTTAAATGTATCAGAGGTTTTATCTAAAATTCTGTCTAAAATAATAGAAGTATCTAAATTAAAAGAAATAAAAATCAATATCATTAATTTTAGAAATATGGATGCTATTAAATTTTGTGTTTCTGATGGAAAATATGAAGAAACTGCAAATATATTAATTCCACATATTAAGGAAAAAAGTCCAGTTTTGAAATATTAAATTAGAATTAAAAACCTT
>JAFCDM010000060.1 GCA_017609695.1 Candidatus Pacearchaeota archaeon
AAAAACAAAATGGCAATTTATGTAATAAAAGTAACAACAAATAAGGAAGACAGAGCATTAGAACTAATCTCTGATAAAATTCGTAAAAAAGACTTGCAAGTTTATTCTTTAGCAAGACCTCATGGACTAAGAGGATATATTTTCTTAGAAGCAGAAGATAGAGAATCTGCAGAAGAAGCAGCATATAATCTTCCTTATGTAAAAGGGATAATTGGTAAAACAGTTACTTACGAAGAAATTAAAAATATGCTTGAACCAATTTTAGAAGAGATTAATATAGAAAAAGGAGATATTGTAGAAATAATTGGAGAACCTTTTAAAAAAGAAAAAGCAAAAGTAGTAAGAATAGACAAAATTAAAGGGGAAGTAGTTGTTACATTGTTAGCTGCCGTAGTCCCAATTCCAGTAACAGTAAAATTAGATAATGTTAAAGTTATAAGAAGAGAAAAAGAAGAAGAGGATGCTGAAGGCAATGAAAGAACAGATATGACAAATAATTCAAAATCATCTTCAGAGAACAGGACGTCAGGAGAATCCCGCGGGATTTTAGGTGAAGAAAAACCAGAAATAAATAAAAGTTTAGAACAATCAGGAAGTTTAATCCCTGATGATGAATATTAAAATGCAAATAAAATTATTAATTGATGGTGGAGACATGAAACCAGGTCCAGCAATAGCTCAGCAACTAGGCCCTATTGGTATTAATATGGGGCAAGTGATTTCTAAAGTTAATGAAGCAACCAAGGAATTTAAGGGGATGAAAGTTCCAGTTAATCTTGAGATTAATGAAAAAACAAAAGAATTTACCGTTCAAACTTCTTCACCACCAACCTCTGAATTAATAAAAAAAGAATTAAATTTAGAAAAAGGAACTTCAGCGCACAAAATTCAAAAAGTAGGAAATGCCTCTATTGAAGATATAATTAAAATAACTAAGATAAAATATTCAGATATGCTTGAAAAAGAGTTTAAAACAGCAGTTAAATCTGTTCTAGGGACTTGTGCAAGCATTGGAATACTTGTAGAAAACCAGAACTCAAACGAACTTATTCGTAAAATAGAATCTGGAAGATTTGAAGAAGAAATAAAAAATAAATCAATAGAAACAAAACCAGAAAAAAGAAAAGTTTTAGATGATTATTTTGCAGAATTGAAAAAAGAACAAGAGACTAAATTAGCAGAAGAGAAAAAAGCAGCTGAAGAAGCAGAAGCCAAAGCAGCTGAAGAAGAAGGTAAAAAACCAGAAGCAGAAAAAGTAGTAGAAGAAGAAAAGAAATCTGAAGAAGAAAAGAAATAATTTTAAATTAAAGATAAATAGGATAAAAAGATAACAATAAGTTTATAAATCAAGTTAAATCCTTTATTTTATGGGGATATGGGGTAACCTGGTAGCCTTCGAGCTTTGGGAGTTCGCGATCCCAGTTCAAATCTGGGTATCCCCATTTTAGCATTATTTTAACAAAAAACAACAAAATGCCAAAGAAAAAAGTAAAAGCAGCAGGAAGATTTGGAGCAAGATATGGACGTAGAGTTAGAACTAAAATCGCAGACATAGAGTCTTTACAAAGAAAAAAGCAACAATGTATTTTTTGCAATGGGATTGCAAAAAGATTATCAAAAGGAATCTGGGAATGTAAAAAATGCAAAAAAAAGTTTGCCCATCATACCTTTTATCTGCCTAAAAAAGAAGAATAAATTTAAAAACCCTAAAAAATACAATTATTATATAAACAAAATGGCTACATATAAATGTTTTAAATGCGGTAAAAAAATAACCTCTACTGCTTTGCAAAAGAGATTTCTTTGTCCAGCTTGTGGTTCAAAGATTTTCTATAAAATAAGGAAAAATACAGCAAAAATCAAAGCTGTTTAATTATAGTTAATTTTATAAACCCTAATAATTCATAAAATATCACTTAAAAGGTTAATTAAAAAATAAAAAAATGACAGAACAAAATAAAATAGACCCTGAAACTCAAGAAAAAATACAAGAATTACAAACTTATGAGCAAAATTTTCAATCTTTGCTTATGCAAAAACAAGCTTTTCAATTAGAATTAAATGAAACAGAAAATGCTTTGTCTGAGATTTCAAATGCTAAAGATGATATTTTTAAAATAGTCGGGCAAATTATGATAAAAGCAGATAAAGAAAAAACACAAGAAGAATTAAAAAAGAAAAAAGAACTTATGTCTCTTAGACTAAAATCAATAGAAAAACAAGAATCAGAATTAACAAAACAATTAGAAGATTTAAGAAAAGAAGTTTTAGCCAAAATAAAATAATTCTAAAAATATAACTTGGGTTAGCAAATTATTTAAATTCTAAAATCTTATTTTAAATAAGGAAAATGAAAAAAAAGATTAGAAAAACAATAGAAAGAGGATTGATTTTTTTAGCCATAATAGCGTCTGGTTTATTGATTTGGGGGATATTTGATACCATATTCTAAAATGGGAGAATTATTAACATGGTTTGGAAATTTTATAAATTTTTTAATTTTAACTTATTTTTTCACAAATCTCATATTTACTACTTGTTTTAATCAAAATCATATCTGGATAGGCCTTGGGGGAGTTGTTGTTGGTATTTTAATCCAAACATATAATTTATTTGAAAAAAAATGGTAAGTAAAAATACAATGAGGATTTTAGACAATATATTACTAATAGGATATATTTTATTTTTAATTTATATTTTTTATACGGGAATCAAGTTAATCTTTTTTAAAACCTAAATGATACTTTTAAATAATTCTTTTTAGTAGGTTAATTATGAAAACAAAAACTTATCTATTAATTTCTTTAATCGCTTTATTATTAATTTTAATTATAGGCATAGGGTTCTTAAAAATAACTGGAAAAGTAACACAAAAATGTATGGATGGCTATGTAGATTTGGCAACAGGAGATGAAAATTGCCATAATCTTGTAGGCTGGGGAGAACCAAAATCTGAAAATAGATTAATGAATCTAAGGCAAGAACAAAGCCTTAATTTATTAGTTGGAGATTTAGATAAAAATCATAAGTTAAGTTTTAAGCACTATGATGGATTATGTGATGATAGTTTTGAAGTATATATTGAAAACAAAAGAATCTTTCCATTTGTGCATTATGAGGGTGGAAATCTAATAGAAAAAATCAATATTGATGCCTCATTAATTACTTCAGATATAATAACTATAACCTTTAAAAATACAGCTTCTGACGATTGTGGATATGCAGGGGTGGATTGGGTTAAAATAGAAGTAATTGATTGATTTTTATAAGCCAAAAATTTATATAGTTAATCTTTTATATAAAGGACATGGAAGCTAACGAATTGATAATAAGCAGATTAGATGATTTAAAACAAGATATTCAGTTTGTTAAAGAACATATTATAGATATAACTTTAACACAAGATGATGTTAATTCTTTAAATGAAGCAGAAAAAGACTTAGAAAAAGGAAACACAAAGAGGTTATAAAATGTATTTTGTAGAGCTATCTACTAATGCCCAAGAATTCTTAGAAAAATTAGATAATGATACAAAAAAGAGAATTGAAAAAAGATTAAAGAATCTTGAAGATAATCCTGTCCCAAAAGATTCTAAATTTATTACAAGAGAGAGTGATGAAATGATTTTTAGATATAGAATTGGGAAATTTAGAGTTTTGTATAAAGTTAAGGAAGTTAGGAAAATAGTATTAATAACAAAAATTGATAAAAGAGAAAGAATTTACAATTAATCAAATAATTTTGAAACCCCTCATCTTCTTAAAAGCATATTCTCTAAAGATTTCTATTTTATCACAGAAATCTTTATAAACTTAATACTATAATTCTTAATTATGGTGTTTGATAAAATAAAAAAAGGACTTTCTGGAGCATTTGGAGGAGATTCTGAAGACTTGGATTATGTTGAAATAGATTTAGGAAAAGAAGTTAAAAAATCAAAAATTATTGTCAGACCTTTTGTTTTAAAAAGTTATGAAGATGTTAATCCTATCTTAAATGCATTAAGAGAGGGATATACTATTGCAATCATTGATTTTAAACCATTAAAAGCAAAAGATGTCATTGAATTAAAAAGAGCAATTTCTAAGATTAAAAAAACAGTGGATGCTTTAGAAGGAAGTATTTCTGGTTTTGGAGATAGTATAATAATTGCAACACCAGAATTTGCAAACATTTATCATCCAGAAAAGCAAAGGACAAGTGCTCCTGCAAGAGATATGAGGGAGAGGGAATATTAATCCCAAAAACCTTTAAACCCTATATTATATGTAATTCTATTAAATTAACTAATAATCACTAAAAATAAGAAGCGATAAATAAGGAACTTAAAGCTAACCTCTTTCAAGCTTAAATTTAATAAGATATAAGAATAAATCAATAAAATGAAACCACACCTATTATATATACCTGCAATTCAAAAAAACTTAAACATAAAATTATCTAAAAAAGAAATAGCAAAGCTTCCAAAAACACTGGTTTTAG
>JAFCDM010000061.1 GCA_017609695.1 Candidatus Pacearchaeota archaeon
AGAAGCTGAAGAAGCTGAACCTGAAGCAGAAGCTGAAGAAGCTGAACCTGAAGCAGAAGCTGAAGAAGAAACTACAGAAGAAGCTGAACCTGAAGCTGAAGCTAAAGCTGAACCTGAAGCAGAAGCTGAAGAAGAAACTACAGAAGAAGCTGAACCTGAAGCTGAAGAAGACTCTGAATAATTTTAATTTTTTATTTTTAATCTATTTCTTTTATTTTTTATTTTTAAAGAATCTAATATTTTATTACATTTTTAAGTTACATAATCAAGCTTAAGTCATACCCCCCACACAATCTCTAATTTCATATTATCAGTAAAAAAATTTCACTATAAAAAATCATCAAAAATTACTCTTAGCAACATTATTTCCCTCATCAATTTCTTTTATTAAATCCCCTCCATCAAGAACAAATTTGATTTCTTCGGGATTTCTATGGATTAATCTAAGATTTTGTATTTCAATTTTAACCCCTGCACCATATTTTAAATCATCTAAATCAAAAGTTTTTACTAATTTACCATCATCTAAAACATTAAGGTTAATGTTTTTTGCATCAACTAACCCTGAATTTTTAACAGTTAAATTAAAATTTAAATACCTACCACTTTTAATAGCACTAACTTCTTCAAAATACAAATCTGCTAAATTTTCTTTAGAATAAAGTTCTTTTAATTTATCAACAATAACCTCATCTAATTTTTGATTACAAGAAGTTAAAAGAGGATACATTAAACTATCCTCATTATTTATATGGTCAAAACCAAAGACATGAATTAATTCATGCAATTCTATATTTGCCCACTCACATTCATAAAAATTATGGGGATTTCCATGCAATAAAATAATCCCTTGATTTATTACATTATACCTCCCGGTTTGAATAATTTCTCTTGCACCCCCTTCACCAGCAATAAAATAATCCCCTTCTGGAGCCTGTTTTGAATATTCAGAACAAACAACTTCAATATCTGAATTATTTGAAACCTCATAAAAATTAATTAAACCAACTTTATCAGACAATTCAGTAAATGCTTCTTCAAGCCTATCAACTTTTTCAGCACTACAAAGGGGATCTAAAGAATAAGAAATAGAATTATGATTAAACTTCATATTTGGATAAAATTGAACAGCCCCATTAAAACTCCCATTTTCCAATTCTGGAAGATTTTCCAAACCTAAATTAAGTTTTTCAGGATTTCCAGGAAGATTTAGATATAAAACATAAAGCAAGACTCCCAAAACAAATAAAAAAATAATTATCCAAACAAAAACTGCACTAAAAATAGGTTTAGAATAATTAAATTTTTTTTCTGATGTTTTAATCTTTCTAGATTTAATACCAGATATCTCCTCTTTTTTAGATTTCATTTTATAAGTTATAAAAATCAAAGAATTAACTTATTTAAATATTAGTGAAGGGGGTTGGGGAAGGATGGAAAACCCTAAAAACACCAGATTCTAAGAATTTTCATGGAAGAACAATCTATAGATTTTAAAAAATATAAATCCCAGTATTTAGATTATATACAACACAGAGATGAAGTTATAAAAAAAATTCTAAAAACACCCTATGAACATATTTTAATAATTGGTTCTATGCATGCACATGGGAGCTACAATCTTGGAATTAAATTAGAAAACCCAGAAAAAGATGAACATGAAAAAGAAATCAGAGGGTTAAAAAGCAGATATGATTCTTTTTTTGAGGAATTATTAAAAGAGGTTAAGAAAGAAGTAAAAAGAAAAAATATTAAACCACGATTAGAACAAGAACTTGCATATTTAGATATTTTTAATGAAATTACTAGGAGAAATATCCCAATATGGATTACCTCTGGCGGGATGGTTGGATTTCTCAATCATACTTCATATCCTCTCAGAAAATTTGCTAAACAAGTTGGAGATTATTTAGAAAAAAACAAGAAAAGGTTTCTGTTAGACAATTTTTTAAAAAATTATCATGTTGTTATAGGGGAATCTTTACTTACAGGAGATCATTTGAGTATAGAAGTTTTTTTAGATAAAAAAGAAAGAGCCAGATTAAATAGAAAGCATGGCCCAGGAACACATTATGATAGAGTTTGTGAATTACTTAATGAACTAAGATCAAAAGGAGTTAGAGAAAGGGGACCACTAGGAGTTCTCCATGGTTATTAAAGAAATTTGAGAAGTTTAAAAAGAAAAAATATAAAGCGCCCGTACCAGAACACAACTTATAAAAAACTAGTTTTTCAATTATGCCACAAAAAAAATTAGGTAAAAATTCTCTCTTTTACCAATCTTTGTTATTAAAAAATTGTTATCGATTTTTTTAAGCTGAATCCTATAATTTCCTGCGCGAATCCTAAATTCTTCTTCTTTACTTTTTAACTTAATAATGTCCACAGGCCTGTTTTCTTTAAATTTTTCCAAGGTAAACAAAATCTTTTGTTGAATTCTTAAATTTAATTTTTCTAATTGTTTTTTAGAAGTTTTAGAAAAGATTATCTCCATTTTAAAACCCGAGTTCTTTTTTAACCTGTTCTAAGGTAAAATATTCTCCTCTTTTATACTCTTCAGCTGATTTCTTAATATCTGATTTAGCTTCTACAGATAATTCCAGATGAGGTTCTAAAAAATCCCAAATAACATCCTCATAACTATCCTTTTCCTCTTTAAATTTTTTAAGAGCATTTAATAATTCAGTGCTTATCCTAATTGATGTTTGACTTTGCATATATAATGCATACATTATGCATATATAAATCTTTCTATAAAAGCGCCCGTACCTGTCCCTAATCACATTTACTTAACCAAAAAAATACTCTAAATTTAATTACTAAAATCAAACTCCCCGAGTTCGATTATCAGAATAAATATAAAAACGCCCGTACCGGCAAACAGCCTATTCTAGCAGATGCGAAAAGATTATTATTTTATTATATTAGAATTCTATAGGGGATTTAATTTATAAAGAGCCCTATTCTCTGTTATAGACTTTTGTAGTTGTTCCAAAAGATATTTAATTATTCCAAACAAAAAAGCCAGATATAATTTTTAAGATAAATAAAAAAGAATATGCAATTGAAGTTGAAACTGGTAAGATATTAAAGTATAATAAAAAACAATTGTTAGCAAAAATTAAAATGCTAAATAAAGATTATAAGGATAAATGGTTTTTTATGCTTACTAATAAGAAGCTAACATCAAAATATAATAAATTAGGTCCAACATGCGATAATCAAACACTACTAAACAAAATCCATAGGATTATAAGGAAATCATAAGTGGCAAATTTTCTGCCACCTTGTTTTTAAGATTTTTTAGCTAGTTTCAAAGACTTTTCTGACGATAAAAATTTATAAAAATTTAAATCTGCCACCAAATGAATAAGTAGTTTACAAATTTATTTTTTACTAAATTTATTGAATTTCTATCCAGGGAAATATTTTTCTTTCTAGAAATCCTACAACAAAATTTAATAAAAGAGCAATAACTGCTATGACAATAACCCCCGCAAACACAGAAGGGATATCGTAAAGTCCACTTGAAAATATGATATAGTGTCCAAGACCTGCAGATGAGGAAATAAATTCACCAATAAACGCACCAAGTAATGCAAATCCTATATTTAGTTTAATCGCAGACATAACCCAAACAAGAGAAGAAGGAAGAATTACTTTCCTAAATATTTGGTTTTTTGAAGCACCAAAAGATTTTAACATATTAATTTTGTCTTTGTCTACCTCACTAGCTCCCTTATAAGATTGTACTAGGGTAAGAATAAATGTCGAAAGAATTACTAATACAATTTTTGATAAGACCCCTGTTCCAAACCATATAATTAATAGGGGCGCAAAAGCAAATATAGGGATGGCTCCTAAAGCAATAATAAAAGGTTTTGCGATCTTAAAAGAAGTTTTTGAATACCAAAGCCCTAACCCAAGAAATATTCCTAAAATATTTCCAATTATAAATCCTACAAGAACTTCATATAAAGTAATTGACAAATGCCAAGGTAAAACTCCATTTGAAAAATCTTTTATTAAAACCTTAGCAATCTTCAGTGGAGAACCATATAAAAATTTAGAAAGGGATGATCCCGACACTGCAAATTGCCATAGCAAAAAAAAAATCAAGAA
>JAFCDM010000062.1 GCA_017609695.1 Candidatus Pacearchaeota archaeon
AAGATGATTATAACAAAAAAGCAAGAGATTTAATAAGCGAGTATGAAAAAAAGAAAGTCCCTATTAATATAAGTATTGCAATGTTAGGGAATATCCAAGATCATTTAGGTTTAGAAGGAGTAAACAGAAATGAGCTTTTTATGAGCTATCTTCCAGGAACATTAGATAGAATTGAAAGAATTGAAAAGTGGAGAATGAACCCAATTCAATAATAATTCTCAAAAAAAACCAAAAATTATTTATATAACTAACCCTTTATAATCTTAATAAAAAAATGCCAATAATTCATAATATACCAAAGAATACACAACCCTATCATCATGCTCATCCACAGGACAAAGCAGAACAAAAGTAATAATAACAAAAATAGATTACAAACTCTCTACAACCTCTAATGGAATGCCCTATTATGAAAAAAGATAGAAGATAATTCTACAAACACAACACAATAATCTATATAAACAATAAGCCGTTAAAAGTTTTATGTCAAAAGAATATATCCCAGGATTTTATAAGAGAGGGGAAACCATTCTTCTTGTTGGGAAGGATACTGGACAGTTGATTTTTTTATGGACGGATATAAAAGAATACCAGATATTTCTAAATATATAGAATCCTTAAGAGAAAAAACATTTTGGGCAGAGGAAATTTACAATCGTTTAGAAACAAATCTAATAGAGACTTCTCCTGAAAAAGCAATAACCTCAGTATTAGAAGAAAGATTACAAGAATGCATCCCTAACCCAAATACTCAACAGGTTTTTCTAAAGCATTCCTAGTAGATTTAAGATATTCTTGCTCAATTCTTTGATATTTTTTGACATCAGATTCACTCACACTTGCAGAAACCTTTTTCAAAGCTTCCTCAAAATATTTCATCTTAACTTCTTTACTCTCTATATCTTCCCTTAAAGCAAGCATTGCTGCCTCCCTAATTAATGCTTCAACATCTGCTCCAACAAAACCTTCTGTTTGTTCAATAATTTTCTTTAGTTTAACATCTTTTGCCAAAGGCATATTTTTAGTATGAATCTTAAAAATCTCTTCTCTTCCTTCAACACTTGGAGAAGGAGTTAATAATATTCTATCAAATCTTCCAGGCCTTAACAAAGCAGAATCTAACATATCTGGCCTATTTGTTGCACCAATCACAATAACATTAGACAAATCTTCAATTCCATCCATCTCAGCTAATAATTGATTTAAAACTCTTTCAGTAACTTTTTGTCCATGTTCCATTCCTCGCTTTCCAGCTAAAGAATCAATTTCATCAAAAAATACAATACAAGGAGCTACTTGCCTTGCTCTTTCAAAAATCTTCCTAACTCCTTTTTCACTTTCTCCAACCCACATACTTAATAAAGAAGGGCCTTTGACTTGGATAAAATTAGCCTCTGATTCTTTAGCAACAGCCTTAGCAAGCAAAGTTTTTCCTGTTCCTGGAGGCCCATATAATAAAATACCTCTTGGAGGGCGAATCCCCAAATTAGTAAAAGATTTAGGATATTTTAATGGCCATTCAACAGCTTCTTTTAATTCTTGTTTAATCATATCCAAACCCCCAATATCCTTCCAATTAATATTCGGAGTTTCAACTAAAACTTCCCTCATAGCACTTGGACGAACAACTTTTAAAGCATCTTCAAAATCTTTTTTAGTAATTTTTAATTCTTTTAAATTTTCCTCAGAAATTGGTTCATCTTCTTTAAATTCTAATTTAGGTAATAATCTTCTTAAAACAACCATTGCTGCTTCTTTTGCAAGAGCAGAAATGTCTGCACCAACAAAACCATGAGTAACACTTGCTAAAACATTTAAATCAACATCTTTTGTTAAAGGCATATTTCTTGTATGAATTTTTAATATAGTTAATCTTCCAAATTTATCAGGAACCCTAAGTTCTAATTCCCTATCAAATCTTCCAGGACGCCTTAATGCAGGATCAATAGAATTAGGACGATTAGTTGCCCCAATAACAACCACTTTTCCACGAGATTGCAAACCATCCATCATAGTTAATAATTGAGAAACAACCCTTCTTTCTACTTCCCCACCAGTATCTTCTCTTTTAGGAGCAATAGCATCAATTTCATCTATAAAAATAATTGAAGGAGAATTCTTTTCAGCTTCATCAAAAATATCCCTTATTTTTTTCTCAGATTCCCCATAAAACTTAGACATTATTTCAGGCCCATTTAATAAAATAAAATTAGCCTCTGACTCATTTGCAACAGCTTTTGCAAGTAAAGTTTTACCAGTCCCTGGAGGTCCATGTAATAAAACTCCTTTAGGAGGCTCAACCCCCAACCTTTCAAAAACTTCTGGATGTTTTAAAGGAACTTCAACCATCTCCCTAATCTTTTTAACTTCATCATTTAATCCACCAATATCCTCATAAGTAACCTCTGGTAAAACTGTTTCTTCAGAAATTTCAACAGGTTTATTACTTAAAACAACTTCTGTGTTTTCAGTTATAATACAAGGGCTATTTGGATTTGTATTTGTAATCATAAATCTAATTTGTTGCATCCCCCCCAAATTACCAAAACCCATCTCTCCAAAAATATCACTTAAACCACCAAACATACTTTCCATATCTTCATTCATAATATCCCTTCTTCTTTTCACACCACCTAAAACAACAATATCCCCTTTAACAACAGCCCTACCTAATAATCCTGGTTTAATATTCCCTTGAATCATAATCCCTCTTTGAGCAGGAGCAATCACAATTTTTTTAGCCTCTTTTATGTTTGCTTTTTTAACAATAATATTTTCAGAAACACCAGTTCTTGCATTTTTTCTAATAATCCCATCTATTCTTATAATACCTTCACCAACATCTGCAGGATAAGCTTTATCTGCAATAGCAATAGTCTCTCTACCACCTTTTATACTAATAACATCCCCTCTCTTAATATCTAACTCTCGCATAATCTCAAAATCTATTCTTGCAATTCCTTTATCAACATCATCTTGCAAGGATTCTGCAACCCTTAATTTAATTATTTTATCTTGATTCATTTTTTATGTTTATATCCCCCTACCCTATGATATTCATATAAATCAAAACATAATCTAACATCATCACAACATTTTCGACATTGCTCCAAATGTTCAAGCATACTTTCCCTCCTAGATTCTGGAAAACGCCCTTTAACAACATCTATAATTGTTTTAGAACTTAAACAAGGAGTAACTGGCTTATATTCTCCTTTTTCTTCTATTATCCTTAATACAGCTTCCTTTACTATGGATTCATATCCTTCTCTAGTTAAGTCCCTAATATTTTTAATCATTTTTAATCATCCGTTTATATTTTTTAAAAAAATTTATTTATTTCTCAACTTCTCCAAACATTAAACTTAATTTTCTTGAATCATTGAAACATAATCTAACCATATTATCCATAATCTTTTCTTGTTCCTTAATAAAATTAACTATTTCCTTTGGGATTGAAACAGCATAAGAATTTCCAACAATTCTCATCTTAACTCTAAAGGTTTTATTTCTTAACTTTATAAATTTATTGTATTCCAGTTCATCATTAGGATGCAAAATTCTATCTTTACATTTAGGGCATTCCACAGCCCTTATAAAAAAACCATTTTTTTCCAATTTTATTTTTTTCATTTCTTTTTTACATTTATTGCATAAAATCAGGTTGTCGAAAATATCTGTCATTTTTTTAGTTTTTTAATTTTCATCCTCTAATTTTAAACCCTTAAGAGCTAGTTTCATATCAAAGGATATGTCTTTGCTCTCTCGGGAAAAAGAGGTGCTAAAGTATACTGGTGTATACTTTACGTGTATACTAAATATATACACTTTATAAATATTTCTATATTACACAACCATAATCAGAAAGCGCTTTACTAACTATCCCCAACAACCCTTCAATTAATTCAGGAGACTTAACCATTATTTGTTCAAGAGTAACTCTTTTCTTATTAAATTTCTTTCGTATATCATAACTTTTAATAGAAATCATTAATCTTAGAACATTAGCTTTATGATTATACTTAAAATTTTTTGGAATACGAGGTTTTAACTTACCTTCCAATTGATATCTTAAATCAATTTCTAAACTTTCAACATCATAACCTTTAATTCTTTCATACAAATTTCTTAATCCTTTGTCCATAAAATTTATTTACACTTACTATTTATAAATCTTTATCCCAAACCTTAAAAACCCAGTTTTATTTTATAATTAAAGAAAAGGTAAAAATATACTAATAAAAACCAATAATCCTATAGACTATAAACAAACTTCAAAACTATTAAAGGTTATAAGATATAAAAATAAAATGAGTTTTACAAAAATTAAAAAAGCATGGAAATGGATATGGCAATCAGATTCTATTTTAAGTTGGGTAGTTGCATTAGCAGTTATTTACATAATTGTAAAATTCATATTTTTTCCAGGATTATCTTTAATCGTCTATGGAACACCAAATTGTTAAAGACAATTATGGTGTATTAAGTTTATGTAATAATGTATATAATAGCCAAAATAAAAAATCTCTTAATTTTAGTGAATATTGGGAAAATTGTGGAGATTGGTATGAACAAAGAAATATTTCAAAACAAACTTTTTCCACGTTTCCGCTTAAAAATGGATTTAGTAAAGGAGATGTGATTATTGTTTGGGGAAGATTTAAACCAAAATTAGGAGAGATCATAATCTTTAAACCTAATCCAGATTCAACAGCTCCTCGCCCAATAATCCATAGGATTGTTAATATAAATGAGAATGGGATAATCCAAACAAAAGGAGACCATAATAAAAAACAATTAACAAAAGATAATAATATTTACAAGACAGATGAAACAAACATAAAACAAGAACAGATCATAGGAAAAGCAGTAATTAGAATTCCATTTTTAGGCTATCCTAAAATCTGGGCAATAGAAATAATTAATGCTTTTAGATGATTCTTCTAAAAAAACCAATCCAAAGTAACTAAAGCCTGGGAACTTAAATATTTATTTACATATTTAATAGAAGGCTCATCGTCTTGTTTTCTGTTTCTAACCTCACATTTTCTCGGATTTTTTGTAGCAACAAGATACTTAAAAGCCTTACCCACTTAAAAGCCTTACCCCATCCACAAATTTTAATATCCCCTGTTAACCTATACCACTCACATTTATCACCACAATCTTTTGTAATAAGCTTACAACACCCATCATACCTTACATAATGTCTTCTTGGAATTTTCATTTTAGATAAACCTCAAAGGACGAGTAAAAACAATTATTCTTCCATTAAAGCTTTTAACATTATATACTTCAACTAAAACTCTACTTCCAACACTTATTTTTTCATATAAACCATTTCTAGAATTTTTAACAAATCCTCCAATTCTATTAAAAATTTTAAATGAAGGGTCCTTACCAAACTTTTTCCTTGAAACTTGTATTGGTAATTTTTCTCCTTTTCTTAATTCATGAAAAATTTGAGCATCTAT
>JAFCDM010000063.1 GCA_017609695.1 Candidatus Pacearchaeota archaeon
TAGTTGTAATAGTTGTAGTAATAATTTTAATAATTATGGGAGTTATTAAAGTTATAAAATTTATTCCAAAAAAATTTAGGAAAAATGTTAAAAGGATTTTAGAATAATTAATCGTGAGCTGTAAAGTTAAAGTCACCTAAATTTATACAGACAGATTCAGCACAATTTTATCCGAAGGCATTTAAGAAATTGTTTTATACAAATAAGATTTATCGTGGTGGTTTAGTTGTTGAGCATAAAATACAGAATGTTAGAAGAACAAAAATCCACAATTACAAAATAGAAACTGTTTTTATGAAAATTAAAGATAGAGTTGATGATTTTAGAGGGCTTAAAGCATTTTGGTCTGCTCCAATTATAATGGTTGGTTTAACAATTCAACATAATTTTATAGAAGAACACACAACAACCAAAAACCAACCCTGTTCTCTTGCAGGATAGGATTTAGATTTAGGAAATAATCGTTGGTTGGGATTAATTAAATTAGCAAGTCAAAGTTTATAAAATGGTTCATCTATTTAAACCTGTGAGTAAAATGGAAAAAGAGGAATTTGAAAAAAAGTTTTTGAATAAAATTATTTGTGGAGATTGTATTAAAGAGTTAAAAAACATTCCAAATAAAACAATTCCTTTAATTATTGCAGACCCTCCATATTTTAAGACGATTGGAGAAAAATGGGATTATCTTTGGAGAACAGAAGAAGATTATTTGGAGTGGTGTGAAAAATGGATTAAAGAAATTTCAAGAATAGCTAAAACTAATTGTTCATTTTGGCTTTTTGGATATGTTAAAATACTTTCTAAAATATTGCCTATTGCTGAAAAATATGGATTTGTATTTAGACAACAGATAATAGTAGATAAAGGAATGAGGTCTATAAGTGGAAGAAAAACAAGCACTTATAAAATGTTTCCAACAACAACAGAAAGTATTTTTTTCTTTGTTAAAAATAACCAACCAAATATTAAGAAGTTTTTAAAAGAAAAACAAAAAGAATTTGGCTATACTGCAAAACAAATAAATGATATGCTTGGTTGTAAGTCTAATGGTGGTGGACTTTGGTCTTTATATTCAGGAAATAATATTTTAGCACAAATACCAACTAAAGAAATGTGGGAGAGATTACAAGAGATATTTAAATTTAAAATGGATTACTCAGAAGTTAATTTTACTTTTAATACTCAAATGGGGTTTACTGATGTTTGGAGAGATATAGATTTTTATAAAGAAAAAAGAGAACATTCCACCCAAAAACCAATAAAATTAATAGAAAGATTAGTTAAAGCAAGTTCTAATGAAGGAGATATTGTTTTAGACCCATTTTTAGGGAGTGGTAGCACAGCAATAGCTTCTAAAAAGTTAAAAAGAAAATTCATAGGTATTGAAATAGATAAGAAATATTGTGATTATGCAAAAAAAAGATTAAAAGCGAGGCAGAAAAAGAATATTACAAAAGCGAAGCAGAAGCATTAAAAACTAAATATTCTTCTATTGAGGATACGGATTTCATTAAATATATGGAATTTATAAAAGCAATTAAGGAAGGTGAAGTAGAAGTTATTATTGTGCCTAATGATTTTAGTTCATCTTTGAATATTGAAACATGAAGTAAACTATAGTAAAAGTCTAAGCAATCTCGATAAATTTATTTTGTCCTACTCTTTTAATTTTAATCTTCCCAGAAATTTCTAATACCCTACTAATTTTCACTATAGTCACATAAGATACATTTAATTTTTCAGATATTTGTTTTTGAGTAAGGTAGTTGTTTGGATTTTTTTTTATAAAATTAAAAACTTGCTTTTCTTTTTTAGTTAATTCCTCCATAAACTCTTTAAAGTTAATCGGTTTATAAACTTTTCTATTAAACTCAATGTATTTACTTTTGCTACTATTTTCGAGAGAATTGTTTATAAAGAAATTTTTTGTTAGATAGAAATGGGAAAAGGATTGAAGTGTTGGAAGAAAGTTAAACCAGGTTTTTATGGTATTGAGAAATGGGAATCTAAAAAAGGAGAGGTTGTTAAAATATTTGAACCAAAAAGGTTTTGGAAAGAACAGGGATATAACTTTGAAACAGAGTTTGAAACTCCAGAAAGATTTGTTCTTAAAAAATTTAAGAAAAAATCTAATGCCCAAAAATTCATAAATTCATACATGAAAAAACACGATAAATGTTAAAATGGCAAAGAAATGTTATAAGGTAGAGTCTTTGAATGAAATAATCTCTGTAGATAGAAAAGGAAAAGAAAAAAGTTTAGGAATGGAGTGGAGGAATATTCGGGGAATTTTTATAAAAGAAGGAAAAGATTTCAAATCAGAAAAATCTGCACAATCAATGATTTCTAAGTTAAAAAGAGGTAGAGGTGTGAGAGTAGGTGTTGGAAAAGATGTTAAATTAAGAGTAAGAAAGTCAGGAGATAATTGTTAAAATGGCAAAAACAAAAGCAGATGTAAAAAAGTTAGTGATTATTATAGGTATAATGCTCTCAACAATCGGAGGAATTACAGCTAATCCCCCTCTGATTGGTATTGGAGGATTAACAGGAGGTATAGGAACTTTAATGGTTTCTTTTCTAAAATGATAGATTTATTTGATGTTGGATTAATAGCAAGTGCGATTTCAGCAGGTTGGGCTTTATTAAAGGACAAGAAATTCAGCAATGAATTAGTAATCATATTTTTTATAATGTTAGTATTAAAATTAACTTTTGGAAATTAAAATGGCAAAACAATTAAAAAGAAATAATCAGAAAGGAATGTTTGAACACAATATTGGTTTTACTTCAAAACAAGGAGATACAGATAATGTTTTTGTTAAGACTCCAAAATTTAAATTAACTAAAAAAGAAGCATGTAAGTTAGTAGACAAAAAAAGAAAAGGCACAGGGATTAAATGTAAGAAAGTTTTTAGAGATGAAATAACAGGAGTTCCATTTTAAAATGACAAAAATAAAAACAAGAAAAATGACAGTTTATCTTTGTAACAAATTACCTAAAAATCGAAGACCTAAATCATGTAAGAGATTATTAAAGAAAGCAAAAAAGCGATGAAATGGAAAGTAAAAATCGGGAAAAAAACCTGCACAGTAAGAACAAAGAAAGATGTTCCGAGATGCACGAAGTTAGTAAGGGAGGAGGCAAGTAAATTTATAAAAAGGAAAAATAAATAAAATGGCAAAATTAAAATGTCTCCAGCGAAGTTTGATAATTGTGTAAAAAAAGTAAAGAAAAAAATAAAACAAGGAAAAATGAAAAAAACTTTTATGAGAAAAGGAAAAAGAATTAAAACTAATGCGTATGCAATTTGTGGGAGATTAAAATAATCATGGTATCAGTAAAACAAAAAAAAGCCCGTGCAAGATTTAAGAAAGCATCCAAAAAATGTGCAAAGAAAAAAGGCAATTTTCAGAAATGCATAGCTAAAGAAACAAAGAAGAAAAAATAATATAATGGCAGACATTTTAAAAAAAGAAATACTCGGAAAGAGTTTTGCATTGTGGATACATTATCCAATAGTTTTAGGTATCCTCTTCGGACTTTTACATTTTATGAATGAAATAACTATTACTCCGAAACTTTTCTTAATCTCTTTAGTTATTCTTATAATTTCAGATTTAGCAATAGAAAATATATTGGGAGTTAAATCATAGGAGGTTAAAAAAATGGTAAAAAAGAAAAAACTTTGGAAAGAGAATTGGGATATAGTAATTGCGTATATAGTAATTGCTATTTCATTAATCTTAGCACAGTCTTTTTCTGAATCTTGTGATGGACTTGGATGTCTTGGAGTTATTGTCTATTTATTGCCTATTGTATTCTTGGGAGTTCCATTATTAATAGTTGCTTTAATAAGAACATTTAGGGATAAATTGGATATGAAAAGATTAATTTTTATACTTGGTCCAGTAGGAATATATATCTATTTACAAGGAGGAGACTTATCAGGAATTGTTAATTCACAAGAAATAATATGGATTTTTGTACCTGTAGGAATAATCCTTTTAATAGAATGGTTTTTAAAGAAAAATCCAAAAATAATTAAATCATT
>JAFCDM010000064.1 GCA_017609695.1 Candidatus Pacearchaeota archaeon
AATTGGGATTATCCTGGTGGAACAGCGATTTATTGTTTACTAAATTTTGTCCAAGATTTTCAGTACAATGAAAAAGGTAATGAAGTTGTTGTAAGATTTGATCTTTAAATGATTGGAAATTTTAATGTAAAAATTTATAAAGGAGGAGATTATTTATAAGTTATGGTTGCTATCTTTAGACAATTTGAAGAATTTTGGTTTAAGGAAATTAAACCTTTGGCATTAAAATGTATTGAGGGCGGGGAATTAATTGGCCAATTTGAAAGAGCAACAACTACTGAAGAAAAGAGAGTAATCCAAAAAAAAATTGAAGCTTATGGAAAAAAAGATTGGGAAGCAGTGTATTGTATTGGTGAGATGGTGTTTTATGTGGAGCATGCCTTATATCATGAAAGAGATCCAAGGGTTCATACCCTCCAAGTATGTGGTTGTTTAAATTCTGAAAATTATTATGCTGATGTGTTCCAAAATGGGCCTTGCGAAGAATCTCAAAATTATCGTAGATTAGCTAGGAAATTAGATGAATCTTTGAAATTGGATTGATAGTTCTTGGAAATTTTAATGTAAAAGTTTATAACCACCCTAGGAATATTGATAAAAGCATACCTATACCTAGTAATAAAATAATTATTCCAGCTATTAGGTGTAATATTTTATCATAGGCAATATAAATATTAAATTATAAAATAATAATAAAATTATTGCGTAACTTCTTGTAGTTACATTTGCTAATAATCCTAAGATTATAATGTAAGGTCCTGAGGTGCAAGGAAGTAGGAATAAGCTGATTATAAATCCTATAAAAAAAGCTCCTGGAACAGAAGTTATTCCTTTTATTAGGGATTTCATTCTTGGACGCCATTTTAGTGGAACTTCCATTACAAACCATTTACCATACCATAGATAATCTTTGAGATTGAATAATCCAATGATAATTGCTAGAATTGCAACAATAATATAAAAAGTATGAGTTATTCCTGTAGCTTGAATTGCAGAATATAACCCTAATCCCATTAAAAAATAAGAGATAAATATAGATAATGAAAATGCTAAACCTGCTAAAAGTGCTCTTTTTCTATTATTTGATGCTAAAATAGTGCTTACTAAAATAATTAAAACTGCAAATGCACAAGGATTTATTGCATCTACTGCTGCTGCAGAAATTACTACAGGAATCGTAATTGTTTTTTTAATCTTTGTTTTATTGGGGTCTTCACTTGGTGAAGAATCTCCTATTATCTGGGTTATATTGTTTTTTCCTAATTTTTCTAAAGGATTTATACATCCTTCTGTTTCACATTTTTCTATCTCTTGTTTTATTTGTTTTCCTATTGAAGAAGAAAAACCAACAATTATTTTTTTATTAATAAAGGTTGTAGGAACCCCTTGAATTTCTGAATCGTATTTTTCAACTAGGTTTTCAAAGAGTTCTCTGTTTTCTTGATTAAAATAAACTTCATAATCTTTAATTATGATATTAGAATCTTTTTTTTGTAAATCCTTTAAAAAAGAATCTAGTTGAGTACAATGTGGGCATCCTTGCCCATAAAATTTAATTATTGTAACTTTCTTTTCTCCTATTGTGTAATCTGAATCTCCACTTACGGATTTGATATAAAGGGCACCCATTAATAATATTATTGCTATGAATGCTAAGGCTATTAAAATTTTTTTAGTTTTTTTCATTTTATTAGTTCTTGTTTTAGTTCTCTTTTTAATTTTACTAAGTTATTCTTTCCATATTTTGTTATTTCAATTATTTTCTTTTGTTTTAGTTTTTTAATTGTTCTGTGAGCCTTTAATTTCCCTATTTTTGTTGATAAATCCTTTTGATTTATTTTTCCATTATTTTTTATTAAGAATTCTAAAAGATTTTTTTCATCATTATCTAATATGGAGTATAATATTTCCATGTTTTTATTTATTATTTTTTCTTTTTTATTTATTTGTAAAGATAATAAGAAATAAACCAATCCACCTATAAAAATAATCGAAAGAGTGATAAATAATATAATAAAATTTTGACTAACCATTTTTGGGCATCCACAACTTTCTATTTTGAATTGTTCCCCTAGTAAAAGACTTAAAAATATTATTAAAAGAATGAATGAAATTGAGGAAATTATTAAAGCTATAATTCTTTTTTTCATAATTTTCTTTATGGATTCTTATTTATAAATCTTTTGGTAGTTTCATTATTTTGAAACCTTTAAATATTAGTTTCATTATTTTGAAACTTTGTTTTTAAGTCTTTGTTTATGTTTTCAATTATTTCTTTGAATACTTTTTTATATTCTGGATTTATTTCAACAACTGGTTTCATTTTTATTGTAGAATTTACAAAATCTTTTTTGTAAGGGATTTTTCCGATTATTGGGATATTATTACTTTTAGCATAATCTTCTATTTTTCTGTAAAAACTTTTTTCTAAATCAAATTTATTTATTACAATTCCTGATTTTATTTTAAAATGTTGTGCTAAATAAAGAACTCTTTTTAAATCATGGAGTGCAGAAGGGGTTGGTTCTGTTACTGCAACTATATAATCTGTTCCAACTAATGAAGCAATAACAGGACACCCGATTCCAGCAGCAGAATCTATTATCATAATTTCAGATTTTAATTTTTTATTAATTTCTTCTGATTTTTCTCTTAGGGAAGCTACAATTTCTCCTGATGCTAATTCCCCTAATTTAAGTTCTCCAGTAATTATTTCTATGTTATAGTTTCTTCCAGTATAAATTGTTCCTATTTGTTTTTTTGTCATTGATATTGCATTCTGAGGGCATACAACCATGCAAGCCTTACACCCAATGCAAACCTCTTTTACAAATGCAGGATATTTATCTTTAACAAAAACAATAGCATTTTGTTTACAAACATTTGCACATTTACCACATTTTGAACATTTTTTAAAATCCCATTTAGGGATTGGTTGGTAAACATTAGAATATTTTTTTCTTTTTGCAGATAATAGTAAATAGTCATTTGGGCATTCTACATCTGCATCTACTAATATTGTTTTTTTAGATTGGGCAAATTCAACTGCTAAAGATGTTGCTACTGTGGATTTTCCTGTTCCACCTTTGCCACCGGTTACTGCTATTTTCATTTGTAATTGTTTATTTTAAACCAAGATGTTGGGGCCCATTTGAATTTTTTAATTCTTTTAGTTTCCCCTCTAAAAGTTCTTGAATAACTTTTTTTATCTTTCCTTCTCCTTGATAAATTTTTATTTTAAATTGTTCAAAAACAGAAAATGCTCTTGGACCTAGATTAACAGTTATAATTGCATCTACTTTTTGATTTGCAACAATTTCTCCTGCTGTGATTCCTGCTCCACCCATTTGAGCTTTGGCTGTATTTTCAATTGCTTTGAAATCTTTTATTTTTTTATCTTCTATTTCTATAATTAAAAAATAATTACATCTTCCAAATCTTGCATCTACTTCGCTTTCTAAGTCTTTTCCTATTGAGCTTATTGCTATTTTCATTTTTTTACCTCCTTTTTATTTTTTTCACTATCATGTTTAATTGCCCCTCGTGGACAAACTTCATGACATTTTTTACATCTAATACATTTTTTCATATTTATTATTGCTTTTTGATTTTCCATACTTATAGCATTAGTAGGACACTCTTCAACACAAATCCCACAACCAACACACATATTTTTATCTACCCAAGGCATTTTATTTTTCCTCTAAATTTTTATTATTTATTTCAATTGCATTATTTGGACAAGCAGAAATACAAGCCCCACATTTTCTGCATTTTTCAGGATGTTTAACTATTGCTTTTCCATTTTTAATTTCTAAAACATTAAAAGGACAAACTTCTACACAGTTTCCACAACCAGAACATTTTTCTTTGTTTATTTTTACCATTTTAATTTTTAATTTTTAAATAAGGGCATTTATTCTCTTTTACTTTTTTATCTAAAACAGCCCTGATAAATTCATTGCAGGATTTAAATCCACATTTACCACAATTTAAATTAGGAATTTTTGCTTTTAATTCCTTTCCTTGATTATATCTATTTAATGTTTCCTGAGGATCTAGAATTTTATTTCCATAACAATAACCACAAATTGCAGTAGGCATAGAATTTTTTAAAGTTAGGGTTTTGTTTACTTCTGGAGTTTCTTTTATTTTCTTTGCTACATCTATTGCTCCTTCACCTGTCAAACCGTTTCCATCAATTATTAATGCATTTTTATTTACTTCTATAATTTTACTTCTAAATATTTCTCTTTCTGCTTGAGAAATTAAATCGCCTTTTGACACAACAATTACATCTGCATCAATTAGTAATGGGCCATAACCAGAAGGTTTTCCTGCTAAAATATTTAAAACATTTACAGCTAATCCTTCATTTACATATGGAGAACACCTTAAACATAAACCTGCTGTTTCTATAATTATAAGGCGGCATAATGGTCTGGACAAGCTTCTCCAGAAATTTTATTTTCTGTACTTATTCCAAATTTTTGTTTTATTAATAAATCGTCATCTGTATTTAAAACATCAAATTTTACATAATGAATTTTTAAACTCTTTAGTTCCTTAATTATAAATTTAATTATGCTTGTTTTTCCACTTCCAGGAGTTCCACCAAAAATTATAATTTTCATTCTTCTGCCCCTATTGTAGTGCATATTAATTTTAATTTATTTATTTTCTTACCTTCCCTTATTTCTTCTCTTATATCTAACATATAATTATTTATCCATGAAAGATAATTGGCAATCCCTTTTTCTTTTATAGAAGTAGAAATTAGTTTATTTATTCCCCCATTTTTCATAACAATTCTTTTATCAGTATCTAAAGCAAGAAGTGGATCATGAGTAACTAAAAAAATTATTTTACCTTTTTTAATAAGGAGATTAAGAGCTTGTTTTATTTTTATTCCTGCATTTTCTATTTCATCAATTAATATTATAGGAGATTCACTTATATATGCTAAATCTGCAATCATTAAAGCTCTTGATTGCCCTCCAGAAAGGATTAATAAATTACTTTCTTCTTTAATTTTTTCACCAGTTATTTTATTTGCTTCATCAATTACTTTTTTTATTATTTTTTTAGTTTCCTCTTTTGTATTATGTTTCCCCCTAGTTATTATATGTGTTTTTAAAAAATCATATACTGTTGTATCAGTCATAAAATTCATATGTTGAGTTAAATAGCCAATTATTTTGATAGTTGGATCTGTTTTTAAATTTTTATCTGGTTTTTCTCCATTAATAAGAATTTTTCTTTTAGTTTTTGTTTCTCCATAAGCTAATTTTTCAATATCATAAAGTAATTGACTTTTACCAGAACCAGTATGTCCAACTATTCCTATTTTTTGACCTTCAAGAATTTCTATTTGTTCATCACTTTCTTTTTCTTTTTCTTTATTATACCCTGGTAAAATACTAATATTTTTAATTTTCATATTATTCTCTTAAATTTTTATCAAGCCATTCTTTTACTTGTTCTTTAGGCAAGGCCCCAATAAATTCAGCTATTAATTTTCCTTGTTTAAACATTTTTACACTTGGTATTGACATTATATTATATTGTTTGCTTGTTTCAGGAGCTTCATCTACATTTATTTTTGCTAAAACAAATTTGTCTTTTGATTCTTCTTTAAGTTCTTCTAAAATTGGGCCTAGTATTAAACATGGTTGACACCATTGTGCCCAAAAATCTACAATTACTGGAATTTCTTCTGATTTTTTTATTACTTTTTCTTTAAAGTCTAAGTCTGTTATATTTATCGCCATTTTATTTCTTGAATTTATTTAATTATTATTTGTTTTAATTTATTTTTATTGAATTAGAATTTAATAAGTTAAAGGTTATTTAAATGAATTGGAGTATCTAATAATAACTCTATAAAAATGAAATACTCTTACCATTTTTGTATTTCTATTTCTACTTTTTTTGTCCAATCATAAATTATACTTAAAATTTTTTGTTTTAAAACTTGTTTTTTTTTAATAGAATAGACAAAAATATATCCCCCTTTTTCTAAATTTTTTTGGTTTCTTTTTATTAATTCTTTTTTATTAATTCTATTAATTGCTTTTTGAGAAGTTGATAATCCAATTTTAAATGTTTGGGCTATTTTTTGTGCTGTAAATTCTTTATTTGAATTTTTTATTAAATATTCTATTATTTTAAATTCTGTTTTTGTAAAATTAAGGCTACATCTAATTACTTCTTTTAAATCAAATTTTTTACATGCAAAATCTATCATTTCTTATTTATCCTCTTGTCATAGGGCTTTCACATTTAGGGCATTTTTTATTCATACATGGATTTCCTCTTATTTGAGATTCTTTATATCCACATTTAGTACAAACACAAAAACCTCCTGGACCTGCACCAAAACCCCCCATTCTTCCTCCACCATTTAGTCCTCTTCCTTGACCCATTCTTAAGCCTCTTCCTCTTGGTTGAACCATTTTAAAATTACCTCCTTGTATTTTAATTGATTTACTATCAATAATAGCTTCTGCTAATTTTTTTCTTGCCTGTTTAAGTAATCTTGATAATGTTGATTGGGAAATTTTCATTTTTTTTGAAGCTTTGTTTTGTTCCATTTCTTCTTTATCTATTAGTCTTATTGCTTCTAATTCATCGAAATTCAATATTGTTTCTTTTAGGTGGATAAGGGGGATTCCTGCAGGCTTGAAGTAAGTTGCTTTTGGCTGAAAAAAAATTCTTCTGGTTCTTTTTGGGCGTGTCATTTTATTCTCTTTTCATTTCTTTTCCACATTTTGGGCATTTAATTGTTGAACATGGTTTTCCTCTTTTATGTTTTATTTTATAATTGCATTTAGGACATGTACAATATCCTTCAGGTCCTTTTCCTTTTGCTTCTGGAATTTCTTTTTTAAATTTTCCATGTCTTTTCCACCCAAATCCTTTTCCAATAGATGGCTTGTAATATCCTAATCCTGTGTTATGAGATTTTATTTGAATGGTGGTGTATGCAAGATTTTCTATTTTAGAGATTAGTTTTTTTTCTATTTTTTTTGTTAATGTTTCAGCTTCTTCAACTTTTAATTTTGCTGGAAGTTTTATAGTAATTTCAGCAAAAGCTTTACTGCCTAATGATTGTGTTTTTAAATTTACTAATTCAATTCTTTCTTTTTTAAGAATTTCTTTTATTTTATTTTCTGTTTCTTCATCTGCTTTTGCACCCATTAAAGATAAGGTAGTTTCACTTCCTAATTTAAACGATTCTATTAAGATATAAATTCCTACTAACAAAGCGATTATAGAGTCTATTTTTGGATAATATCTAATAAAAAATAAACTTATAAATATGCCTAATGAAACAAGTAAATCTATTCTTGAATGTAAACCATCTGAAATTAAACTAACTGAATTGTGTTTTTTCCCATAATGAATTTTTAATTGGGACATAATAGCATTTACAAATGCAGAAATTCCCATTATTATAAAAGCTAAATAATTTACTTGAAGTGTAGATTCTAAAAAAAAACTTTTAATTGCATCTATTATAATCCAGCCTCCTGAAAGAAATATGATTATAGTTATTAAAAATCCAGCAATTACTTCTGCTTTTGCATGTCCATAAGGATGTCTTTCATCTGCGGGTTTTTCAGCCCATTTAATTCCAATAAGACTAATTGTAGATGAAATTACATCTGTTGCAGAATTTATTCCATCTGCTAAAATAGACGCAGATTTTGATATAATTCCTACTATGACTTTTCCTATTGCTAAAAATAAATTTGCAAAAATTGCTAAAAAAGCTATTATATCCTTTTTTTTCATTCTCTTTTAAGATTAAAGTAAATTTCCTTATTTAAATTCTTTTAATTTTTCTGCGATTTGCTTTTTTTCTTCTTCTATTGTTTTTAGCTCTTCTTCTAAAAATTGTTTTTCTTGTTCTTTTGTTATTACTGCTGGTTGTTGTATTGGCATAACTTGCATAGTTCTTATTCTTCTTGCAAATCTTCTTCCTCTTTTAAAGCCTATGCCCCTTCCTCTTCCAAATTCATTATTTGCAAATCCTGGTGAATTAAAACCTGTGCAAAAACCCATTCCTCTTCCAGTTATACTTCCTTGTCCTGCTGGACCTGTTCCATCTCCACTTGGCATTTTCGTTTCCCTCCATATTATTTAGTTATGAATACTTATTCATTATACTATTTAAATGTTTTGGTTTTGAATAAGTATTCATAATGGTGGAGAAGTAGGGTTTTTCGCTATGATAA
>JAFCDM010000065.1 GCA_017609695.1 Candidatus Pacearchaeota archaeon
AGATTTAAAAAGAAATGGCTCGAGTTCGATAAAAAATATAGGGGAGGTTTTTATAAAAGATATTGTAAACTATTGAGATTAAATGAAAATAAGTTTAAAAAAGAAATTTCATTTTCAATTTGGGAGGCACTTGGAGGATATAACAGGACTATTATTGCTGATTCATCCATACAAGGAAGATATCATATTATGACTAATCGTTCAACAAAAAAAGATTGGTTATATAATTATGCTATTTTTGAAAATGGAAAATTAGAAGAATATAATAAACCATTAACAGATGGCTTAAGGAAGGGGTTGGGAAAATTAGTAGAATTATATGAAAAAATTAGAAATTTAGATAGATTTGATTCAAATCATTGTCCTATAATGGAAATACAAACAACAAATGGAAAAGATTACTTTTTACAATATCATAAGGCAAGAGATTTTAATCCTGTTGATTTTAAATTAGATAGAAAAACCAAAAAAGGGGAAATTGAAGCTCCGTTTGTTAGAGGGGCGACACAAAGAGAAGGTATGAATTGCAAAACAACTCTTCTCTATACTGCTAATAGTGATGGGGCTTGGAAAATTAGTAAATCAGAAGAAGGTTCTTTTGATTTGCATTATAATAAAATTTTTAGTGAATTAATGGTAAGAAAAAGAAGATTACAAATGATTACAATGAGTGCAGATAATAAGTTAGATTTTAATCTTTTAACCTTTGTTGTAAATCACAAAGACCGTTCAAAATTATTTAAACCACAAGTTTCAATTATTCATAATTTAAATAGCTTATTTAGAGATTCTAAAGAATGGACAAGATTAATTAAGAAATGTCGTGAAACCAGTGAAGACCAACATCTTGATTTGCAAGTTGTTTCAGATGGAAGGAAAGCTTATTTTAAAAGGTTAGGATAATCCTAACATTAAACTTATATTACACATAGGATCTCCCCCATATTCCTCCCAAAACTTAACTAAATTTTTAATTTCAATAATAAATTCTTTAAAACTAAGATTATAAAAAGAATTTAATTTTCGTGATATTTTATCTAAGTTATATTTATATTTAATTAGTTTTATAAATTTATTTTTAGTTTTGTAAAATTTCCTATTCATATCTACCATAAATTCAGATTTTTCTATAAATGGGTTTTGTTTTTCAAAAGATATTTTCTTTATTGGTATTTTCTCTAAAAAAGTTTTAGATATATTAACAGTCAGATTTGATTTATTTGTGAATTTGCTTACATAATACCAATTAATCAATTTTGAATTTAATAAAGTAAGAATATATTTTAAAGAGTATTCTTTATTTTTTTGAAGATTTTATTTTAAATTCTGCTTCTTCTGTAGATTCACAAGATTCTGCTGCAGAATGAACTGCCCTTTCTAAATCTCTTGCAGCACCTGTAAATTTCTTTTTTTGTTTTCCTTTTATTACTTCTGCTGCATCAACAACTTCTTCTTGTGCCTTTTCTGTTGTTTCCTCTGCTTCTCTTATTTCTTTTTTTGCTTTTTTAACTGCTTTTTTTGCTTGTTTTACTTCTTTCTTCACACTTTTAACATTAATAACTTTCTTTTTGTTTTGTTTTAATTGCCTTCAGTTGCTAAGAATGCCCACCAAGGTTTTTTAGTTCTTATAATCTCCCCTGTTTCAGCATTTACTTGTGCTTGAACATTCATTCTTTTTTGAAACATTCCTAAGAATTTAGATTGTCTTTGAATATTCATTTCGTAGGCAAGTTTTGCTTGTTCACCTTGGCCAACTTCTTTTAATTCAATTTGGCATTCATTTTCTTCACTGCAAACTTTTAATCTTAATCTAGTTAATGCAGTTTCAGAAGCAGCATCAGGCATTATCTTAACTTCTGCATTTCTTCCATTACTTAATTTTGTTTCTAATTTTGTTTTATTTTGAATTTGTTTTTGTGTTAAATTAAGTCCACAATTTGCAGAAATATCATTAACTCTTAATTGTAATTGATTATTTAACTGTTGTTGAATCATCATTTGCTGTCCACCTTCTCCAACATACTCTCCAGCCATGATTTTTGCTCCAATTCCTTCACCAGGAGTAGGATTTCCATCTTGCCCTCCTTGTACTTGAGCAAAAACTAATCCAATTAATAAAATTCCTAACAATAAACTAAATACCACTTTTTTCATGTTTAGTTAAACAAAATTGTATTTAAAAATCTTTAGTTAAACTAATTCTGCACCTCACCAGTAGCAAGCAAGTTTTAAAAAGCAAAGTTGTCTTGATAAATTAACTAAAAGTTACAGTGTGTAACTTTTCTTAAACGCAGGGCGACGGCGCTTTGAAAAAAAAAAGAACACTGGGAAAAAGATTAGGGTGCATAACTTTCTCTGGGTGCAGGGCAGGGGCGCTCATACTCATTATTTTTATTCAAATTTCAATTTTGGAATTATTCCTTCGTGGTTTTATAATTTAAAAAAATTACTTTCTCTAACTGTCTTTAAGGTAAATGAAGCCCCAGAGCTTATTCTAAAAAAAGGAAATGAATAATAGAAGAATTGTCAAATTATTATATTTAGCACTATTTGTTACAGATATTATAATTTTTTAGCTGTCTTTTTACTAGCCACTTTTTTTATTGGACGAGTTTTAGGAACTTTGTTTTTAAGAGAAATATCCTTGGATATATTTTTCATTAAATTCTTAGTGTCTCCAAAATTAAAATCCATCCCCTTAGTTTGCGATAAAATATTTTTGGAAACTTCATTAAATGCATTTTCAAAATCTTCTTTTTTAATTATTAGTTTTTCCTTTTCCTTTGATTTATAGTATCTTTTTATAGAATTAATTCCAGCATTCCTGCACATTGCTCCAATATCTGCCCCTGTCCAGGATTCAGTTTTTTTAACATAATCTATAATTTTTAGGTTTTTATCTAAAGGCATCTTTCTTGTATGGACTTTGAATATTTCTTCTCTGGAATTTTTATCTGGAATTTTTAACTCAATAATAGAATCAATACGTCCTGGCCTGATTAATGCTGGATCAATTAAATCCTTTCTATTAGTCGCAGCCATAACAATAACTTTCTCTAACTCTTCAATACCATCTAGTTCTGTCAATAATTGATTAACCACTTTTTCTGTTGTATCAGACATGCTAACTCCTCTTAACTTTGAAATACTATCAAATTCATCAAAAAATATTATTGAGGGGCTTACTTGCCTTGCTTTCTTAAAAATTTCTCTTACATGTTTTTCAGACTCTCCAACCCATTTACTTATTAACTCAGGGCCTTTTACTGAAATAAAATTTGCATTAGTTTCATTTGCAACAGCTTTTGCAAGCAATGTCTTTCCAGTTCCAGGAGGTCCTGTTAATAATACCCCTTTTGAAGGTTTAATCCCAGCTAAGACAAAAAGATCTGGACGAATTAAAGGAAGTTCAACAAGTTCTCTTAATTTTTCTTTTGCTTCATAAAGTCCCCCAATATCATTCCATTTAACATTTGATTTAGTAAATAATACCTCTCTCATTGCACTAGGTTCAACCATTTTTAAAGCATCTAAAAAATTATTACGCGTTACTTTAATCTTATCTAAAATCTCTGTAGGAACTTTCTCTTGCAAGTTTTTTAGTTTAGAAAAATGAGGTTTTAATGCTTTTAATGCTGCCTCTTTGCTTAATATCTCAATATCTGCTCCAGTAAAACCTATTGTTTTTATAGCAATTTCATTAAAATTAACATCTTTACTTAAAGGCATTCCCCGGGTATGGATTTGCAATATTTCCTTTCTCCCAACCTCATCAGGGGGATTAATTTTAAGTTCCCTATCAAATCTACCAGGTCGTCTCAATGCAATATCAACATCTTCTGGCCTATTAGTTGCAGCCATAACAACAACTTGCCCTCTTGATTTTAAACCATCCATTAATGTCAATAACTGAGCAACTATTCTCTTTTCTGTCTGGTCTGTTCCTTCAGAACGTTTTGGTGCAATACTATCAATTTCATCAATAAAAATTATTGAAGGGGCATTTTTTTCAGCTTTCTCAAAAATCTCCCTTATATGTTTTTCAGATTCACCATAATACTTACTAACAATTTCAGGTCCAGCAATAGAATAAAAACTAGAATCTGTTTCTGTTGCAACAGCTTTTGCAAGCAATGTCTTTCCAGTTCCAGGAGGTCCTGTTAACAATATTCCTTTTGGTGCACCAACACCTAATTTTTGAAAAACTTCGGGATTTTTCATTGGAAGTTCAACCATCTCTCTTACAAGCTCAATTTCATTTTTCAATCCACCAATATCTTCATATGAAATACCTGTAGCATTTAAATCACCTTCATGAACATCATCTGTTATAATTAATTTAGTTGAGGGTGTAACAACAACATAACCTTTAGGAGACGCTTTTAAAACAATATAATTTAATCGTGTTCCAAAAACATCAATAATAGTCTTTTGTTTTACTACAAGTGGTTTATGCATTAGTTTTGTATGAAAAAATTCAGTAGGATCATTACTAAATCTAATTCCTTCTTGAGTGGGAGCAAGAGTTATTAATTTAGCTTCTTGTATTTTTATAGGATTAATTATTACTTTCTCGCCAATTGACACATTAATATTTGATCGGATTGTTCCATCAAGACGAATAAATCTTTCATTATTATCTTTAGTTAAAGAACGCATAACTTTAACAACAGTTGCATTTTTAGCTTTTATTTCAATAATATCCCCTGAAACTAACTTTAATGAATTCATTACATTTGAAGGGATTCTTGTGATACCTTTATCAATATCTTCTTGCAATGATTCTACGACTTTTAATTCAATGATTTCTTTTTTTTCTTTCATCTTTTACTAAAGATTACCTCCAAAATTCCATTTCTTATAGTATACTTAAAATTTTTTGAACTAACAAATTTTGGAAGTATTTTTTTAATAGCAATCCCATTACATAATTTTTTTATTAAATAATCCTGAATTTTTTCAGTATCACAATTATCTTTTCTTGCAATAATTTCAAGTTCTTGTCCTTTAACATTAATTATTATGTCTTTTTCATTATATCCAAAAAGCTCGAAAATAAGATATAAATGATTATTATCTTCAATAAAATCTATGTTTCTTTCGTCTTCTTCACCTTGAATAAAATCTTGTTGGCGATTAATTTGTCTTTGGTCTCCACCAAAAAATTCTCTAACTATTTCTTCAAAGGGATCATCATCAAATAAACTCATTTTACTTCTCCTTAAAAGATAGTAAGAAACATCAAATATAAAGCTTTTGATAATAAAATTAAAAGAATAAATAAATCTAAAGATAGTAAATAAAGTAAATCTAACATATTCTACAAAGGTTTTAAATTCAAAGGTATCTACTAAAACATTTAATCTAATTCTTTGATTCTTTATTATCT
>JAFCDM010000066.1 GCA_017609695.1 Candidatus Pacearchaeota archaeon
AACAACACAAGGAAAAGTAGAAAGATTATTTCAAACATTTAAACGAGAATTCAAATATTGTAAAGGGGATGTTGAATTGTGGAGAATGAATTATAATCATTTCAGACCTCATGCTAGTCTAAATGGAAAGACTCCTGATGAAGTTTATAATGATTTTAAGTTATTGTTTTAGCTTACGACATATGTCTCCTGCTTTTACACTATACTTTTTTACATCTCCCTAACATCTAATTCATTATGAATTATCACAAAGGTTTGAGAAGCAAAATAAATCTTTTTTCCAATAGAGATTTTATTTTTAAATCTTTTAATTTCTTTTTTAGGAAGCCCTTCATGGTCTCCAATAATAAAAACACAATTTTGTAAATCTTTCTCTTTTAATTTTCTTATACTCTCTCCTTTAACATCCAATACATATATCTTCTTTTCTTTATTTTTAAATTCCTTAATTAATCTAGAAAAACTCTTTTTTTCAATAAAACATCCTGGAAAAACCTCTGTTTTTCTTTTTTCAGAGCATTTAACCAGCCACATCTTTTTTACTAATTGGCATCTTAGAATTAGAAATAAATTCTAAATGCATTGGAGGATTTGGAGCTCCATTAAAAATCAAATGTAAATGCACATCTTCTCGCATTTTATTAGATATAAAAAATGCAGAAATAATAACATTGCATACAATATCCATTCTTCCTGCTTTCATCAAATTACTAGTATCAAAATTTCCTGATGTTCTTGCTTTTGCAGAATAATAAATAAATTCTCTCATAAAAGCTAGTAGGATTAAGGTTTTATAAAAGTTTCAGATTTATTTATATAATTATCTATATTGGAACTGAGTTTATTCAGTAGTATTGGTTGTTAGTTTCAATTTTCTTTTCCTGCCCGATAGGAGAGACGCGCGCAGGTTTTTCTTTCAGAAAAACAGATAGTCTGAAACTTTGTTTCAAAAATTTATTTTCTCAGATTAGATTATTTATTAAATCTAGCCAAAAAAAGTCTACTAATCTTAGAATAGGAATGAAGTAAGGGGACCCAAATATCCCAGTTATTAATAGATGGCATCCCCAAAGATTCAAAGATTTTTCTACGTTCTAAAGGTGAATAATTCCCCAAATATCGCCCACACTCCAGATTATAACCTGTTTTTATTTGTAATTGGTCTCCTTCAATAATATTTGGTTTGTTTCCTACCACTAAAAATCCCTTATCTGCTCTTAGAAGATATTGTTTAAAAAAATTATTCCAATCACTATAGTTTTCTACTGTTGGAAGATTTTCTTTATTTTCATCAAGATATAAATAAGTTTGAATAAAAGATTCTAGCACATTTCCTTTACGTAACCTCAAAGGAACAATCTGTCCAACTAAAAATCTCCCTTCATAAAGTATTTCTTGATGAGCTAAATCAGAAAGTTCTTTTTCAAATTTTTCTTTATATTTCCTTTCTGGATCTGCTTCACCTTCAAAACAATCATCTAGCAACTCCCCATTCAGATATTCTAATCCTAACAGATTTTTAAGCCATTTTCCCATTCTTAACTCCTTAAAAGAGGTAATAAGAATGATTATATAAGACTATGTTGTGGATAATAAACGACATATTTATATAGCCTCAAATTATTCTAATCATATGAAAGAAGAAATACTGAAATCATTAGGTTTAAGCGATAAAGAAACTAAGATTTATCTAGCTAGTCTTCAATTAGGAACTAGCGTAGTGCAAAAAATTGCAAATTTTGCTGGTTTAAACAGAACTTCTGCTTATGACTTGCTTAAATCTTTAGAGCATAAGGGATTTGTTAGTTATACCCTTCAATCTGGAAAAAGATTGTATCAAGCTACACAACCTAACAAAATAATTGATATGCTTAAAGAAAGAGAAGAATTGGTTAAAAAAATTCTACCTGAATTAAAATCACTTTCAGAAAGCGTAGGGAAAAGACCAAATGTTGAAATTTATACTGGAAAAGATGGGTTAAAATCCATTTTTGAGAACATTCTTAATGAGGCAAGATCATTCTCTTGCATCGCTTCAAAGAATCAGCTATTCAGACTGTTTGAATTTTATTTTCCTCATTTTGTAAGCAGAAGAAAGAAGAAAGGAATAAAAGTAAAAATTATAAGTGAATTTCAACCATTTGATAAAACTGCACCATACAAAATTATTAAAAAAAAGATAAAAACTGCAACTTGGTTATATAATGGAAAAATAGCTATGATTTCCTTAGAAGAAAAGGAGCCAATTGGAATTTTGATAAATGAAAAGAATTTTTATAAAACTCATCAGATGATGTTTAATCTATTGTGGGAGAATCTATAAATCTTCTTTTTAGAAAAAAACAAGGCAAAAAAGCTCTACATCTCTCTCTAATACACAAATTCCAAAAAATAGAATCTTTTCACAAACACAAAATTTATAACATTTCTTTCTATCAATTTTAAAAGATATTAAAATTAAAAAAATAAATTTTAAGAAATTGCTTACTTCTTTAACAAAAGAAAAACTTCTAATTTCCACATTTTATTATAATGCTTCTCTTGATATAAGTCAAAATAAGAAAACTTATTGGGAACAACAAAAATTTTTCAATTTTCTTAGAAAAATTCCTGATTTTAATGTTATTTTGTGTAGGATGAGAAAACATAACCAAGACGGAAAAATTAGTTTTGATGTTAAGGGAGATGATGTTTGTCTTGCGGTTGATTTGGTTTCAGGTGCTTATGAAAATCTTTATGATATCGCAATAATAATTTCTGGAGATGAAGATTTTGTGCCAGCAATCCAAAAAGCACAAAAACTTAACAAGAAGGTTGTAAATGCTTATTTTAATTCTACTTCTTCAAATTACTTAAAGCATACTTGTGATGAATCTATCTGCCTGAATAAAGTAATTGATAAAATAAAAGAATAAAATATAAGTGCCCGGCATTGCCGAAGCCATACCGGGGAACATATTAATAAAATAATAAATTCAATCTTTAAAAATCCTTTGGTTGCCTTAAAATTATTTTTTCATCACCCTTCTAACTTCTTAATCTTCCTAACTTTTCTCAACTCTAACATCTGTTCTGTAGCATAACTAAAAGTAAGCGGAGGCATATGAATATGTTTTAAAATAAATTTTTTTACAATTTCAGGTTCTTTTTTTCCACATTCTCTTAACATCCAACCAGTTGCTTTTTGAATATAAGGTTCTTTATCATAAACATATTTTTTTACAAGTTTCATTGTTAAATTAACATCCCCTTTTTTAATTAAAGGAAGAGTAGAAACAATTGCAATTCTTCTTAACCAAAACTCTTTACTTTCACTTAATTTTAAGAGTTCTTTTTTTAAATTTGGATATTTTAATAAAATCTTTCCTATTATAAAAGTAGAGACAGCATCTATTTGGTCCCAACTTTTTATTGAGTTTAATTTTGGTTTTAAAAATTTCCAAGTTTTCATATTAAAGTCTTTTTCATATAATTGGAGGGCATATAATGCTAAAGACCGCTCTTCATGATACCCAGATTCCCATAATCTATCAAATACTTTATAAAATTCATTTAAATTATATTCTTGGTGAAGTCTTTTTGCAAGAACCCTTATTTCTGGAACCCTTATACCATAAAAACGATAAGGAGATTTTATATATCTTTTAATATCCTCAGCAAATTGTTTATCACTTAATTTTTTTAATTGTCTCTTTATTTCATTAGGCATTTTTATTTCATCCTTTTTTTTATTTAGAATCTATAATCAAATAAACTTTTAAACTATGTAATATCAAGCTTCAACCCCCTGATTATAAGATATTAGTTTATCTATAATTTATTTCACAAATCATCTGGATAAAGCTTTTCTTTGAACCTTTACACCTTTATCTCTGGAAACATGTTTTTGTTCTTTAGCTTGCATTTTTGCTTTTGTCAACCCTTCTTCTTTAGAAGCTTCTTTCTTTTCTTCTGTCTCTTTACTTTCTTCAACTTCTTCAGGCTTTGGTTCTTCAGGTTTAACAACCTCTTCTTTTTTCTTTTTTCCAGAATCTTTTTTCTTTTTCTCTCTTGCTAATTTATATTTGATTATTTCAGGAATATCAACTAAATACACTTTGACAATTCCATTATCATATTTTTCTGCTTTAACTTTGATTTTAGCAGGAGGCTTTTTCATTCCTCTAAATCTTATTTCATTATTTAAATTAATATCAATTCTAATCTCTTTTAAATCTCTGTCATAAACCTTCATATGCCTTGCTATAAATTCTTTTAAGGTTTTAACTGCTTTATTTGCCCTTTTATATTTAGGAACTTTCAACCACCCATGCCTTAAAGGAACAATATATTCTCTTTCTAAGATAATTTTTGGTTCTGTTTTTTTTGCTTTTGCCATAGCTAAGACAACCTAACGGTTTTCTTGTGCATCAACTTTCCCTTGAATTTGCTTTCGCTTTGCTCAAGTTCTAAATCTCCATCACAATTTATTTTATTTAACATTTTATTTATTTTTGCCATTTTCATTCGTTTTTGACTTACCTTTTGTCATCAAAAGGTATTCTTTGATTAAACTTTCTTTTTCAAAGAAAGTTTAACCTAATTGCTGTTTTCTTTGTCTCCTTGGTTTAATTTTTAATTTAGTTCTTCTCCAATTTCTTCTAATATAGGTTACAGAAGAAGGATGTGCTTTTTTTCCTACTCCTAATTTCTTTAAAACAACCCAAACCGGAGCCCATTTAGTTCTCTTATTTTGTTTGCTTAATTTTATTTTTTTTTGATATTTTGGTTTAGCCATCTTATTTTAACTCTCCAATTTCTTCTTTTACTTCTTCTTTAATTTCTTCATCTGCTTGTTTTTGGGTCAATTCTTTTTCATCAACTTTTTCTTCTATTTCAGTTACCTCTTTAGCTATTTCTTTCTCAACTTTCTCAATCTTCTTTTCTTTTATATCTCCAATTTCATGATTATCTTTGTCTTCATTGATTTGGAGTTTTTCTTTTTCTCCTTGCCCAATACTTTCTAATAATTCTCTGCCTTCTTTAGTTAATCTTCTTCCAGCTCTTTTTCCAGATTCATTATATTTCTCTAAAAAACCAACAGCTTCAGCTTGCTGTAATATAACTCTTATCATTTTACCAGAAGCCTTTCTAAATCTTTCAGGGCGCATACCTCTATTTTTTTTACTTCCATATCTTGTTTTTAGTCTATTAACCCCAACTGTTTTATGGATATAGATTTGTCTTAGAATACTTGCCGCCCTTTTATGCCAAAAATCTTTTTCTTGTGTAGGCTTTTTTTTTGCTACCCCTGTTTTAACAAAAAATACCCATTCTGGTTGTTTAAATTCAGGGATTTGTTTAAGAGCTAAGGCTAATTTTTGATTATATTCATCTGCTGGAATTTCATAAACTGGATTTGATTTCATTTTGTATTAAATCTATAAATTTTGATATTTGATTAACTTAAGCTCGGAAGTGTATCTCGTTATATTTTTTTGATTATAAGTTTAATTTTAAATATTCAGTTAAGCCACCCTTCTCAGAGTTAGATAGGTAGTATTACCTTTTAACTTAAAAATAAGTGCTAAGAATCGTTTATAAACTTATCCCTTAAACCACTCTAGCCTTTCTCCACTTTCTCATAAATATTGAAAATCCAATAATTTTATATGTAAATTTCTCACCTAAAAAACTTTTAATTTCTTTAGCATATTCTTTAACATCCCCTTTATTTTCTCTAGCATTTTTTAAAACCCGTATCTTCATAATTTTATTCTGATATTTTTTAAATCTTTTTTCCAAATCTTCTAAAAATTCAGGACTAATTCCTTTTTTACCTATTTGAACTTCTGTTTCAGATGTCATAATACAATAAGAATAAAAGGGTTTTTATAATTTTATTTATTTTCTATTAATCCATTTAACTGTTTTTTAGCATAGTATACTCTGCTTTTTACAGTTCCTTTTGGAATATTCAATCTTCTTGCAATTTCAGAATGTGGAAGCTCTAACAAAAAACTTAGATAAAGGATTTCCTTACGTTTTTCAGTAAGTTCTGGTATCTTCCCTGTAACAATCCTCATCTTTTCTTTTTTTATTAATTGATCTAAACAAGATTCTTGGATATCTTTAAAATCATCTTCAATAGAATCAAATTCTTCATATCCTTTAAGATATAATAAGGTGATTGATTTTTCCCTTCCATTTTTTCTTAAT
>JAFCDM010000067.1 GCA_017609695.1 Candidatus Pacearchaeota archaeon
CAGGCCTGTTATGCCTCAAATACAGAAATCTTAACCGAACTTGGATGGAAAAAATACAATAAAGTAAAAAATTTAAAAATAGCTCAATTTAATCCAAAAACAAAAACAATTCAATTTTTACCCCACAAAGGATTATTTGTATATGATTATAGGGGTAAAATGTATTCTTTCAAAAATAAAAGAAATGACATCTTAGTAACCCCTAATCACAAAATGTTAATAAAAAAAGAAAAAAAGAAAAAATATGAGATAATCAAAGCCGAAGAAATTAATTACCCTAGAATAAAGGTATTAAATTCAGGAAATTTTATCATTAACAAAGAAAAAAATCATTTTATTCTACCACCAATTAAACATAAACAAAATAGAAAACATCCCAAATACACTCATCAAAAAAATCCTAAAAAAGTTCCAATGAATTTATGGTTAGAGTTTTTAGGTTATTATTTAACAGAAGGAGGGATTGAAACTAATCCAACAATAGGAATCACTCAAAAAGACAAATCAAACATAAAAAAAATAAAAAAATGTTTGTCCAAATTATCAGAAGATATTGGATTTACATTAACAGAAATAAAAAAACAAGATTATACCAAATTCAAAATAACAAATACCCAATTATACACTTTTTTAGAAAAATGTGGGCATAAATCTTATGAAAAAAAATTTCCAATGAATTTATCAGAATTATCTAAAAAACAACTAAAAATACTTTATAATGCAATGATGTTAGGGGATGGTTCTTCAGATGGAAGAAATTATAGTTCAACTTCAAAAGAATTAATAGACATTTTTCAAGCTATAGCTTGTTTAATTGGAAAATCAGCAAATAAACATTTACAATATAAGGGCAAAGATAGGGGAAATAGAAAAGATATGTATAGATTATCTTTATCTAATAAAACAGAATTATCAATAAGAAAAGGTATAGGCCATGTAAATCAAATAAATTATAAAGGCAAAGTTTTTTGTTTTGAAACAAAAACTGGATTTTTTATAACTAGAAGAAATGGAAAAATAGCTATCCAAGGAAACACCCTTTCAGCCCAAACTTCTGTATTGGCTGCAGGAAACCCGAAATATGGAAGATTTGAACCATTACAATCAATTACCCAACAAATTGATTTACCTCCAGCATTAATCAATAGATTTGATTTAATATTTATTTTAAGAGATTTACCAAATAAAGAACAAGATGATGCAATTGCTACACATGTCTTAAACTTACATCAAATGAAAGGGAAAAAATCTTCAATAGAAAGAGAGTTATTTAAAAAATATGTTGCTTATGCAAAACAAAAAATAGAACCAAAATTAACAAATAAAGCAGTTGAAGAAATAAAAAATTTCTATGTTAGATTAAGAAACATGCAAAGTTCAGGGGAATCAAAATCAATACCCATCTCTGCAAGACAATTACAAGGATTAATTAGATTAGCAGAAGCTCATGCAAAATCCAGATTAAGTCCAAAAGTAGAAGCAAAAGATGCTCAGGTTGCAATTAGATTAACTAACTACTATTTAATGCAAGTAGGTTATGATCCTGAAACTAAAACTTTTGATATAGACAGATTTACATCAAATGTTTCTTCAAGTCAAAGAAATAAAATAATTCTTGTAAAAGAAACAGTAAAAGAATTAGAAGAAAAATATGGAAAAATGGTTCCTTTAGATATTTTAAAAAAAGAATTAGGAAACAATATCTCTGATACAGAATTTGATGAAGCTTTAGAAAAATTAAAAAAATCAGGAGACCTTTTCCAGCCTAAATCTGGCTTTGTTCAGTTGATTTGAAAAAAAAGATTTAATATGGTTGATATAGAAAAGGACTTGTTCAACTTCTTCAAAAAATCTTAAAAATTTCTTCTTTAACTTTTTCAAAAGAATTATCTTTTAACTTCCCAATTTTCATAGTTATAAGATTTTTCTCAACACAAAATATTTTATCTGCTCTAATTCTGCTTGGCTTTAACAATTTGCCAGAAGACATATTTTCCTGTTCAATAACAACAGAATAAAGTTCATCTTTAATTATTGTTGTTAAAGGGGCCATAATACAATCGTCTGATTTTTTATTAAACGGATTATTTGAAACAACCAACGCAGGTCTGACTTTAATTCCTTCTAAATTTGAAAAAGGATATGGCAGTAAAACAACCTCTTTTTGATTAACTTGCATTTTTAATTCTCCAAATATTGACTCCAAACTTCATCTTCAGAATTATCCCAAACTTCCTTTAATGATTGTTCTGAAAAATACAAAACATCCTTAAATTCATCTTTCATTTTTTCAGAAACTTTTTGCTGTTTTTCAATTAAAAGTTTTCCCTCAATCTCAAATAAAATTAAGTTATCTCCTCTTTGAATTCCTAATTTTTGCCTAACAGAATTAGGAATAGAAATTTGTCCCTTATCTGATACTTTTAAAGTTTTAATAAATTCGTTTTCCACACAAAAGTAAGAATTTTCTTACTTATAAACTCTTGGGTTTTTAAGAATATACTCATAAAAGTTTCAGAATATAAATCGAATTATTAGTAATCATCTAATACATATCCCCATCCAAACAACAGTCAAATCCAGAATTAAGCCGAAAAATTGAAGGATATTTAAAACAAGTCTATATCCCTCACATCCCCTCACAAGGAGGCTCTTGTGGTGGCTCTTGCGGTAGGGGGGTTAAAGCAGACTATAGTTTTAGAACCCATTAAAAAAAATAGTTGCTTTCTTTCTTGCCATATTTTTCTTTCTAAAACCTTTTAATTTCTTTTTCCCCTCTCTATAACACAAAACCACATAAATCTTTTTAAAACAAATTAACGATTCTTAATAATCTTTCTTAAAAATAATAAAAAAAGGAAAATGCCTGAAGATTATCAAAGAAATACTGCATATAAACTAAGAATCGGAGATTTACTTAGAGGAAAACAAATATTTGAAGAATCAGAAGCCCCAAATCCTAGATTTAATCTTATTGAATTAGGAAATAAAGAAATAAGAAAAGTAAATATAATTGCAAATATCATTGATAAATTTGAATCAGAAGGGGAAAGAAAATTTGCTTCAATAACCTTAGATGATGGGAGTGGGCAAATAAGAGCAAGATTGTTTGGAGAAGAAGTTCAAAAATTCAAAGAATTAACACAAGGAGACACATTATTAATCATAGGATTCTTAAAATCCTTTAATCAAGAATTATATCTTTTACCTGACATCATAAGAAAAGTTAATCCAAAATATCTTTTAATTAGAAAACTTGAAATAGAAAAATCATTTCCAGAACAAAAAACTCCAGAACAAAAACAAGAAATAAAAGCTTTAAGAGATGAAATAATTGAAATGATTAAAAATGCTGAGACAAATGAAGGAATTGATAAAGATAAAATAATAATGAAACTGAAAAATTCTCAACCAGAAATAATACAACAAGAAATTCAAAAATTGTTAGAAGAAGGAATAATTTATGAACCTAAACCAGGAAGGGTGAGATATTTGGGTTAAAATGAACTAAACACAAAAACAGATTATTTACAAGGTCCTAAAAAACTAGAAGAACTTGTTAAGATATAGAGAACTATACAACAAAATCTAAAATACAAAGCACAACATTATTAAACCTCTTAAAATATGATTTTCTATGCAATCTTACGAAAAACTTTTAGATGAAGCATATAAAGACATAAAACCTATTAAACATAGTGAGAGGTTTGAAATCCCAAAAATACAAGGGCATTTAGAAGGAACTAAAACAATCCTAACAAATCTGCACCAAATCTCAACAGATTTAAGAAGAGAAATAAACCATCTTCTTAAATATTTATTAAAAGAATTAGCAACTTCTGGAAAAATCAAGGGAAATACAGTTATCTTACAAAGAAAAATCCCTTCTTCAAAAATTAATGAAAAAATACAACAATATACTAAAGAATTTGTAATATGTAAAGAATGTAAAAAACCAGATACAGAATTAATAAAAGAACAAGGATTTTCTTTTGTTCATTGCTTAGCTTGTGGAGCTAAACACAGTGTTAGGGGAAAAATTTAACCTCCTCAAACAATTAAAATCAATAAAAACAAAATGTTAATAAAAATTCATGAAGGATATAGAAAAACAATAGCATTAGTGGATAAGGATTTAATTGGAAAGACTTTTGGAGAAGATATTAAAGAAATAGAAATCAAAGAAAATTTCTTTAAAGGTGAAGAAAAAACAAAGAAAGAAATATTAGAAATTCTAAAAGATATGCAAAAAGAAGATGCTACATTTAATATTGTAGGAGAAAAAGCATGTCAAACAGCTTTAGAAGCAGAAATTATCAATAAACAAGGCATTATAAAAATTCAAAATATACCTATTGCCTTAGTTTTACTATAATTCTATTAAAAAAAATAAAAAAATAAAAAATTTAAGCAGCTTTTTTCATTTCTGTTGCTGGAATTCCACCCATTCTACAAACTGTTGTCCCACAATTAGGGCATTTTCCTTTTGCTATTTTCGTGCCTTTTTTTGTTTTTGACTCTTTTGGGTCTTTCATTTCTACGTTCTTTTTACATCTAACACAATATCCTTGAACCATTTTCTTTTTATTAGACCTCCTTACAATTATTTATCTATTGTAAATAGACTAAAAATACTATGTTTTTTGTGTTTTTAAAGGTATTTATCATATAAATCTCTTAATAATTCTCAAATATCCTGCCTTGAGTTTTTATTTTATTCTTACTATTAAACTCAAAACACTCGCCTAAACTTGTTATATTTTATGCTATTAGTTAATCATACAATTTAAACAACAAAAGCATTTTTAAACCAGAATCTATACCTATTATCATGTTCAAAAAACAATTTAAAAATAAATCAAAGAAAAATAAACAAAATGTTTCAACACAACCTCAAGTAATAACAAGAGTTAAAACTCCAAAACCTGATGAGGTTATGGGGGTAGTTGAACAAAGAGTTGGAGCAAATAGAATGATTATTAAATGCCTTGATGGAAAACAAAGAAATTGTAGAATCCCAGGGGCATTAAGAAGAAGATTATGGATTAGACCAGGAGACATAGTTATTGTAAAGCCTTGGGAATTTGATTCTGATACAAGAGGAGATGTTTTGTTTAAATATCGTCCTGCAGAAATTGAATGGTTAAAAAGAAAAGGACTTCTAAAAGATATTGAAAGCGAATTCTAATGATTTATCTAATATTCAATAAAAAATCTTAGGATGAACAGAGTTTTAGTGTTTTTACTAATATAAATTTAAGACCTTTTTCTTTCATAAGCCTGTTTTAAAACTTCTGAACCAATAGGATGTGATGCTAAAAAACTTAATAAAGTCTCTTCTGGTATTCGCAATAAAATTTCTCCAGAACCAATATATTCTTTCATTTCTTCTAATAATTCAGAAGATTCAACTGGTTCACCTACAACTAAATATGTTCCTGCTGATCCTTCCATCCACATTTTAAGTTTTGTCATACCTAAATAAAAAGAGAGTCCTTTTTAAACATTATCACACCAACAAATTTATAATACCTTACTCTTTAATTCTTATATGCAAGAAATATATATTGAAAACATAAGAAAGGTTCTTCAAAACAAAGGAACAATTGAACAACAATTAAACATAAAAATAACAAATAAAGGTAAAAATCTATTTATAGAAGGCAATGCTGATAATGAGTATACTGCCTTGCAAATAATGCAAGCAATAAACCTTGGTTTTTCAGTAGAAAAAGCATTATTATTAAATAATGAAAATATCATTCTTCAAGAAATCCATATCAAAGATATAACTAAAAGAAATGACTTAGAAAGAGTCAGAGCAAGAATAATCGGGACTCAAGGAAAAACACTTAAAACCCTTAATAATCTAACAGATTGTGAATTTTCCCTATCTGATAATAAAGTGGGGATTATTGGAGATGCAGAAAAAATAGAAGAAGCTGTTCAAGCATTAGAATCCTTAGTTCATGGAAGTAAACAAGGAAATGTATATTCCAGAATTGAAAGAGAGAAAAAGAGAAAGAAATCTTAAACCATAACTTTAAATATTAATTTTTTCTAAAAACATTAGGTCCCGGTAGCTCAGTTGGTAGAGCATACGGCTGTAAGACATGTAAACATGAAAGATAAGAGGACTTATAAGGATAGAAAAGATTACCTTATAAAAGCAGTAGTTAAAAGACGAAAACAAATTCGTCTTAAAGCAATAACACATTTAGGTGGAAAATGCATAATATGTGGATATTCAAAATATCCCGAAGCATTAGAATTCCATCATAAAAACCCCAAACAAAAAGATTTCAATGTTTCAAAAAAAGGATATTGTAGAAGTTGGAAAAGGGTTAAAAAAGAAATAGAAAAATGTGTTTTACTATGTGCAAATTGTCACAGGGAAATTCATGTTAAACAAAAGTTAGCAGCTTCTAAGGGAAACCTTAGAATGAAAAGCGAGTAAATTCAGGGAAACCTAGAACAGGCAATCCTGAGCCAAGCTTTCATGAAAAATCATGATTGAAGGTGCAGAGACTAGACACTTGCTGCCTAAAGCAGAAATGCCATGGTAATGGTATAGTCCGACTCTCCAAGGGATTGGAGTAAGGTGTAACCGTAGGGTCGTTGGTTCGAGTCCAGCCCGGGACGTTGTAT
>JAFCDM010000068.1 GCA_017609695.1 Candidatus Pacearchaeota archaeon
CTTGAATTTATGGATCACACCCCAACACAAGAACAATGTGAAAAATACAGAGAGGCACATACAAAGATGCACAGGAATAGATTTTTTTATGAATTAACAATAGATAGGGGAGAGGGTTATAAACCAAGAGTTCATGAATTTTCTTTAAGGGATGGGTTCCCAAATTCCCCTAATATTTTAGAAATGATAGTTAAGTCTTTAGTTAAGGGAGATTTCAGAAGTTTAACCCAAATAACAATAAAGCAATATGCCCAAGGGGGAGGGAGTGATGTCCCTTGTTGTCTTAGAAATTGTAAATACGAAGGAGATTGGCCTCCTTGTATGATGGCTGAGGGAAATACTCAGGATTAAAGATTATTATACTTTAATGGCATTTACTATATAAATTAAAATCCATATACTTTATTACTCAATTTTGAGATTAAAAATGGAAAATAATTCTAAAGATACCAAAAGTTTGAATGAGAAAAGAATAAGAGAATTAACAATGGTTTATTACTCAAATCCTGAAATAAGAAAAGCTATTTTTAATTTTTCTGAAAATAGAGAGTGTATCCCAAGATATTATGATGGTTTTGGAAAACGTCCAGATAATTTTCAATATGAATTAGATATTTTAGAACAAGTAAAAAGAGGAGCTACATCATTTCATTGTTCAGAAGAAATTTGGGAAGATGCTTTAGAAATATCTAATGAATTCTCAGAACAAGAATTTAATAGTCTAAGAATTGGTTGGGATTTGCTTTTAGATATAGATTCTCCTTATTTAGAATATAGTAAGATTTATACCTGCCTTTTAATAGAAGTTCTAAGATTTAATGGAGTTGAAAATATAGGTGTAAAATTTAGTGTTGCAGGAGATACCAATATTCTAATAAAATTAGGCGAAAATATTAAATTAGCTAGGATTAATAATGTAATAGAATTGTTAAAAAAAGGAATTAGATTAGATGTTTTATCACTTAATAAAAATGGAAAACTTCAATTTTCAAAGATATATAATTATTTAGAACATGAAGATATTCTATACAATATTTATCATTCTCAAAGTAAAATTCCTTTAAAGTCAACAGGACATCATTCTGTTTTTATTTGGTATAAAGGAGAAATTCTTCAAAAAAAAGTTAGTGAATTAAAAAAAGGAGATTATTTAGTTTCTTATAATGCTTTTGAAAATCCTTTCGTTCAAGATAATAAAGGATTAATAAACAAATTTGAATTTTCAAAAAATCAATTCTCAAAAGAAATAATTGAAAGGAAAATACCATTAACTTCTGGTTTAATGAGGTTAATAGGTTATTTCTTAGCAGAAGGTCATACAACTAAAATAATAAATCAAGTAGGTTTTTCATTTAATAGGGGAGAGATAGAATATATAAAAGATGTTACAGATTTATTAAAAAATATAACCAAGAGAAAGATTTCAATAAGACACCCAAATAAAGGTTCAACTCAAATTTTAATTCATTCAAAAGAATGGTATAATTTTTTTAAAAATTTTTGTGGAGAAAAAAAACAAAAACATGTCCCTGAATTTTCTTGGAAAGTTCCAAGAAATTTATTTCTAGAAATGTTAAGAGGATATATAAGAGGAGATGGTTATAAGATGGGGGAATATAGGATAGTTGTTAAATCAGTTTCAAAAAGATTAATCAAGGAATTTGTTTGGTTATGTAAATTAAATAATATCTCTTGTTCATTATCCTGTGAACAAAACAAACCCCATAAATTGCCCCAAGGAAATTATTTCAAGGGAAGTTTTGTTTATATCCTAAACATACCAAAATCAGAGCTACCTTCTTTAGAATTTAATAGGGATAGAAATAAACTATCTCCTTATCCAAGAGATAAAATATTTCCAATAGATGGTTTAAAAGAAGTTTATTATAAAATAAAACCAAAAATATTTAATCATCACCGACCCGAACAAGTAACTTTAAGGAAAAAAAGGGCTAATCTAAAAAGGATTAGGAAAGTTTTAAACTGGTTTGAGAAATTTAAATCTATAGATTATGATTATGAATGTAAAAGAATAATATTAAATTATGAAAAATTATTTGATTCAGATATAAGTGTAGTAGAAGTTAAAGAAGTTATTAAAAGGGAAAAACAAAAAGTTTATGATGTTTCTGTTGAAGAAACAGAAGCATTTTTCGGTAATGATTATCCAATTTTGTTGCATAACTCCGGGAACAAAGGGTTCCACATAATAATCCCTTGGAAAGCTTTTCCAGAAGAAGTTTATGGACAGAAAACAAAAGATATGTTTCCAGAATGGCCAAGGGCAATTTGTAATTATCTTTCTAAAATAATCCAACCAAAATTAGCAGAAAAAATTTTTGAACAAGAAGATAGTTTAAAAGAAATTGCTAAAAGAACAGGAAAAAAACAAGAAGAATTGCTTATAACAGAATGTTTATCTTGTCATAAACCAGCAGAAAAAAGAGAATTAGTAACTTGGGAATGTCCTAATTGTAAAAATGAAGTAATCATGTTAAGAAAAACAAAAAGAATCCCAAAATGCCCTAATGATGATTGCAGAAACTCTCTTGTGGAAATAAAATCTAAAGAAATTTTTTATTGTAAATTTTGTGATATAAATTCTAATAAAGAACCAGATATGTTTGCAAAAGAAAGACAAAAAACAGAATCCTTGATTGAAGCAGATTTAATTCTTGTTGCTCCAAGACACTTATTTAGAATGCCTTATTCTCTTCATGAAAAAACAGCTTTATCTTCGATAGTAATAGACAAAGAAAAAGTAAAAGAATTTCAAATAACAGATGCTAAACCCTTTAAAAAAGATATCAAAAACTTTTATCCAGATGCAAAACCAGATGAAGCAAGAGAACTTCTTTTACAAGCTTTAGATTTAAAAGAACAAAATGAAGCAACAGAAAAATTCCAGATAAAACCAAAACCAAAAGAATTCAATAATATTAAAAAAGATTACAAACAAGTTAAAATCCCAAACCCCACAATAGACTTATATCCTCCATGTATAAAAAACATATTAAAAGGAGTAAAACAAGATGGAAGAAAAAGAGCATTATTTGTTTTGATTAATTTCTTTAAATCTTTAGGATTAGATAATGAAGAACTAGAAACCCAAATAAATGAGTGGAATGAAAAAAATTACAAACCCTTAAAACAAGGATATGTCAGAAGCCAATTATATTGGCATAATAAACAAAATTCAAGATTGCCACCAAATTGCGACAAACCTAATTATAATGATTTAGGAGTTTGTAGTCCAGATGAACTGTGCAGGCAAGTAAAAAACCCAGTTAATTATGCAATGAAAATGTATTTTAAGAAAAAATGAAAATAAAATCTTTTACCTTAAAAATTACCAAAAAGTTTATAAGTTGGTAATTATTACCATTATTACCATGAAAGTTATTGTAGATGATTTAGGAAGAATATTGTTAAGAAAAAAACTTAGAGAGAAATATGGGAGAGAATTTATTTTATTTGATAAACAAGGAGAAATAGTATTACACCCTTTAAAGATAGATATAACAGATTTATCTGAAAAATTAGAAAAGTTTTCAATTTCTGAATTAAAAGAAATTGCTGAAAAAGAAGCAATAAAAGAAATAGGAGAAAAAATAAAAAGAAAATGATTTATGCAGATGTAGATTTCATTTTAGCATTAGCAAAAAAAGAAGATTGGTTAAAAAAACAAGCTCTGAAAATCTACAACAAATATGAAAAGGAGATTGTTATATCTTCTATAACCCTTATAGAATTAATGTTAATAGCAAAAAAGATTGATTATGACCCAAAAAAACTAATTCTCTTTGCATTAAGTTTAGGGGATTTAATCGGCGATGACCCAAAGGATTATCTTCAGGCATGTGAACATCAAAAAAAATATGGATTAGGAGTTTTTGATTCTTTACATATTGTAAATTC
>JAFCDM010000069.1 GCA_017609695.1 Candidatus Pacearchaeota archaeon
TTTTGCAAGGGAATAAAAATCAAAGACCTTGCTGAAAAAAGAGAGATAAAAGAAGGGACTGTATGGAGGCATTTAATAAATTTGATAGAACATAAACAAATCTTGGTATCTCAAATTTTGCCTAATAAAAAAATTAAACTAATTGTAAATAAAATTTATAATAAAAAAGATGGATTGAAAATAATTAAAAAAAGACTGAAAAGCCATAATATTAGTTATGACGAAATTGCTTGTGTTTTAGCAAGCATAAAATCAAAAAATAAAAAAGTGTCCTAGTAAGCAAGTCCAAGTTATTAAAGGCGAACCGCCCATTGTCATTGTCGAGGTTAGTCCTCGCATTCGACCTAGCCCTGTTATCGAGCCTGTTGACGTACCACGCCGACCAAGTTAGCCTATTTACTTCCTGTTTTCACCATCACTTCACACATTAGGTGTTGTGATTGTATTTTATAAGAGCAAGCTCCCATGGTAAATAAGCGTATAGCCTAGCTTACTTCGTTAAAAACGGTTACTAGGACAAAATTAAATAATAAAAATGCTATAAAAATCTATTGGCTTGTTAGTTTATCAATGACTTTTCTTACTTCAGATTCATTAGCAGAAGCAACATAATTTCTAATTACAGAATAAATTTCATCAGTTGTTAATAGTCTTTTTCTTAATTGGTCTCTTTCATCTAAAGCACTACCAATTTTATCTATTTGTCCAGACTGTAACATGCCTTCTAAACTTTGAAGTTGAGCTCTTGCTTTATCTACGTCGACGCCTTCGGCGTTAAATTTAGCGTCTCCGACGCTATCAAAGGCAAACCGCCCACTGACACCGTCGAGGTAAGTCCTCGCATATGACCCAGCCCCGTAATCGAGCCTGTCGACGCACCACGCCTTCAAAATTCCTGTATCACTAATAACACGGGAATATATTGTCCCATCATAGTATCATAACCATGCTCTTGCTTTCCTAATTCAAATGTTTTACCAATAATTTCTGCAACTTCATCAGCAGATCTTGCAAATTTACCATCAACATGATTTGGATGTCCTAATTTTGTTAAAAGTAATTTGTGCTTCATTGCTTGACTTTCTGTTAAATCTTTATTAAGAATTAATCCTTTTCTTTGAAGAGTATAGACCCCACTTCCTTCTAATTTTTCCCATCTATCATCAACATCTAAGTTTACTCCATAATTAACTAATTGTTCATCAGGGTTGATTAAACCTAAACCAAATCTTGCAGACTCGGTTAATGTTCTGCTCCCAGTTTCGCAAGGCAAAATAACTTTTACATCTTTCCCTTTTGTTGCTGATAATGTTGAAGTATCCCAGTAATTGTTAGCTATTTCTGGAGCATTCCCAAAATTTCTAACACCTAAAAGTCTTATGTCGGCTTCTGAAGCAATAATTCCCTCCCCCTTATCATATCTTACGAAAAGTGCTGGTGCTTTGTCTACATTTCTACCATCATGAGGTTCTATTGTTCTTCCTTCTAATTGAATATTTTCCATGTATTTTTTAGAAATTTATAGTTTATAAAGCTTTCTATGATGTTACTACTTAGTAATTAACACCTCTGCTTTTTATTCCTTATATCCTTCCCTTATAATCCATTGTACTTTCTTTTTATTTAGTTTTTTCATAAACTCTAAGCATTTCATAGAGCTTATGTTATTTGTCGTGAGGACATTGTTTCTGGATAAGACAAACCATTTTCAAAACCAAAATCTTTTTATATCATATTTCCCTAATTTAATATACAAAATAAAAGGTTGAAAAATGATAGGGTGGATACTTATAATAATATTAGTAGTTTGTGGGATTTTATTTATAAAAATGAGCAGTGCAAGACATAAAATAGGATTAATCGTTTTTGCCCTCATAATTTTATTTTTATATGTTACCTCTTGGGTTGTTTTAACTAAGAATAATCTGGATTTTAACAGTACAGAAGGATTTGCAGATGCAGCCAAAGTTTATTTAGGGTTTCTTGGAAATGGTTTTCAAAATTTAAAAGCTTTAGCTGGAAGAGCTATTGATATGGACTGGACTTCAACAAATGGGACGCTTTTTAATAAAACAGACATAAAGCCAACTAAGAAATAGATTTTTATATGCTTGTTGTTTATATTTTTTATAGTAATTGTCTATTATTTAATAATAATTTATAAAGAAGAGAAACTTTATAATAAAGTAGCTTAAGAAAATCTAAGAGCAGAACTTAAGATTCATTAAGATACAAGTAATAAAACTAATAATAGAATACCAATAACTTATAGAACTTAAAGATATGAGAGTTAGAGATTAAGCTAATCCATTACCTAGTTTTAATTTCTGACATAAAAGAAGTCAAAAAAATCAATTAAACATTATAAGAAAAAATGAAAAAAAAGGTGATTGTAATTAGTTTAGGTGGAAGCTTAATTGTTCCAAATAAAATTAATATAGAATTTTTAACTAAATTTAAAAAAGCCCTTATAAAAAACAAAAAAAAATATAAATTTATAATTGTTTGTGGTGGGGGAAAAACAGCAAGAAATTATATCCATGCTTTAGATGAAGAAAAAACAAAGAAAAAAGAATACTTTCAAGGTTTATTGGGAATTTCAATAACAAGATTAAATGCGAGATTTATGACTTATTTTTTTGGAGAAGACACCCATCAAGGCATACCCCATGATATGAAAACAATTAAAAACCTTTTAAGAATTCACGATATTGTTTTTTGTGGGGCATTAAGATATGCAAAAAAAGAAACCTCAGATTCAACATCAGCAAAAATAGCCAAACAATTTAACACAGATTTTATTAATTTAACAAATGTTAAAGGACTTTATAATAAAAACCCAAAAAAATTTAGAAGTGCAAAATTTATCCCTGAAATTTCACATAAAAATTTCTTAAAAATAGCAAAGAAAATGAAATTTAAACCAGGACAACATTTTGTTTTAGACCAAAATGCAGCTAAAATAATTAAAAAATACAAGATAAAAACTTATATCCTCGGGCAAGATTTAAAAAATTTAAATAATGTTTTAAACAATAAACATTTTATTGGAACTTTGATTTCTTAAAATAATCTAAATCTATTTAAACTAAAAATTATGATAATTAATATGCCTAGTTCAATAATAAATATGGACTCTCAATTTGAATTAAATGCAAGACATCGTTCTGAAATAATAGGTTATACCTACGGATGTAAGTGCCCTAAATGTGGATATCTTGATATCCTTCCTGCAAATAGTTTTGATTTTGCCCCAATAGAATGCCCGGGATGTAAGACCTTTCTTGAAGATCCTAATTTTGAAGATAAGAACATAGGAAAAGATTATTGGTTAAGGGCAAATGTTAAATGGAGAAAAGTACTTTTTGGGGGAGGAAAGTGGGCGGAAGTTAATAAACCCATAATAGAAACCCCTGAACAAGAAACAGCTTATAAAAAACAATTAGAAATTTTAGTAAGAGCAAAAAAGAAATAATCCAAATATTAATCATTCACTAAGGCATTTTCGATTAGCAAATCCCCTTCCTATTGTGGGTTTCCCATGTCTTCTAGGGGAGTTAGTTTCTGATGTCCCATCTGAAGCAATCTTAATTGTAAATCCTTTTGACTGTCCAGGGACCATAGGCCCTGTTTTTTCAGCAACTTTTTCTTCTAATGCATCCAAAATCTTTCTTTGATTGGGAGACCCCTCATATACCTTTTTAATATCATGAAATCTTGATTTAGAATTCTTATAATCAAATTTTCCACCAGCAATAGAAATCTGAAAAGGTTCATAAATACAAAAAGGACGACAAACTTCTTTTGGAGAAATCTCTGCAGAAAAGTTCTCCTTATCCCAACAATACAGGGCTACTCTAAATACATTCGCTTTTTTT
>JAFCDM010000070.1 GCA_017609695.1 Candidatus Pacearchaeota archaeon
AATAAAATTGATTTATATCTTATTTGCAATTGCTAATACAAGACTTGCGATAGTTAATACCACTACAATCCATCCAGCAACTACAGTTACTATTTCTGGGATATATCTAATAGTTAAAACTTTATCAGCCATTCCAAAACCAACTGCTAAAGATACTAAAATTCCAGTTATCCAAGCAACTAAATTAACTAAACTTCCCAAGGGTTTTCCTTTTGCCATTTTTTGACCTCCTTTTGATGTATATAAAAAAAGAATATTTTTTATAAATGTTTTGGTTTTGTAATTTTAAACCAAACATTAATCAATTTTTGACAACAACAACCTTTTTAAATAATCACAACCTTTTTAAATAATCACATACAATAATTCTTATGGCAAATCCTGGAATAAGTATGCCTTCTGGAAGTGGAGGATTAATGCGTTATAATGAAGGATATAAAGGCGGATTTAAAATTAAACCAACCTATGTAATCTTATTTATCATCATAATCATGGCTCTTGTTACAATTTTAAAAGTCTTTTGGCCTGTTTAAAAGTCTTTTGGCCTGTTTCAACCTAAACATTAAAAATAAAACTAAAATACCTATAATCTATAAAAAATGTTTCCAGGATTAAATCCAAAAAAAATGCAAGCCATGATGAAGCAGATGGGAATAGCTCAGCAAGAAATTCCTGCAAAAAGAGTTATTATTGAAAAAGATGATGGAAATATCATAATTGAAAATCCTTCTGTTTTAAAGATAAATATGCAAGGGCAAACTAATTTTCAGATTTCTGGAGATGTTAGTGAAGCTATCTTAAGGGAAGAGACATCTGATAAACCCTTAGGTGTCTTGGATGAAGAAAACAACACAGAACAAGATATTAAAACAATCATGGAAAAAGTAGGTTGTTTAGAACAAGAAGCAAAAATGGCTTTAGAAAAAACAAATGGGGATTTAACAGAAGCTATTTTGAATTTGAGTTGAATTAAACATTTAATTTTATAAAATGGAACTGGAAGATAGAAGATGGTTTTCTGCAAGAAGATTTGGTTTAAAATATGCTCTCTTTAATTTAACAGGTATTATTAACAGAGAATATAGGGGGCCACATCCAAATTATGCAAGTAATTTATATTCTGCTACTCGCTTTGTATCTTTCTGGAGTTTATTTGAAAGAGCATCCCAAGAAAGAATAAACCAAGAAATCATTCCTTTGCTTAGAAAGGCATATAGAACTTTAGAAAAAAATGACGAACCTACTGAAGGGGCTTGTTCCAGATATGCTAGGAAAATTTTGTTAAGAATAAAAAGATTAGAAAAATCTTTTCAGTAATTGTGTATAAAGGATTATTAAACCCATATAACTCTAAACATATAATCTTATTAACAAATTCTTCTTTTTATTATTATGGAAAAATTCCAAGAAAATTTAAAAGATGCTATAAGAAGTTTACAAATTGCAGACCACATGGCTTATGTGACTTTCCCATTAGTCAGAGAACAAAGACTCCTATTAAAAATATTTGATGAAATTTATAAATCAATAATAAATTGCATTAATGCCATATTAAACTATGAATACCTCTATAAAAGAATTAATCTTTATAAAAGTAATAAAGATAATCTTCAAACATTTACAGAAAAATGTGCAAAAAATTACTCTTTGAATAATGAGCAAATAAAAAAAATTAAAGAAATTTTAGAAATAAACCAAAAACACAAACAAAGTGCTATGGAATTTGTTAAAAAAGATAGGATAATTATCTTATCAAATACTTTGAAAACCCAAATTATTGACATTCAGGTAATAAAACAATACCTTTTGCTTGCAAAAGAGCTTTTAATGAAAATTAATGCGAAAATTGAAGTTTAGACTAACATTTATATACAAGCGTTCCTTATAACTTTAATCTCTTTTTTAAATTTAAGTGTAAAAAATCAATAATTCCTTAAATAAATGGGGGTAAATAAAAAAGAGAGCAAGTGGATTATTGTTTAATTATCTGAGAAATAAAAACTAAATTACAACTTAAAGTATACAAAATGTCCGAAGTATTAGAAAAAATAATGAAAGAAAAGATAAGTTCAGACCATCTTCTCTATGTGAGTATGAAATATACTAAAACTTGTGATGTTATGATTAATCTTTTAAAAAGATGGAAAATAATGATGGATTATGCTTTTGATGGACTTTTAGAAAAAGCAAAAAAGAAAAAAATGATTAAAAAAATACCCACTGCACCTAAAATAAAATTAGATGTGGTAAAGGAGACTTTTAAAAATAATCCTGAAGTTATGGATGCTATAAAGGAATATGAGATGTTTAAGTTAATTGAAGCTCTTAAAAAAACAAAAGCAGGAGAATTTAGAAAAGGCGTTTGTTTAACAGTAATGTATAAAGGAGAGGAGATTCGGGTTGACCTTCTTAAATTAAAAGAATATTCTGAAATTCTCGAAAAGTTTATAAATTACACCAAGCTTTTTCTCACATCCAAATAAGTATCAAAAAGGTCTTATTTACCAATTAAAATAAATCAAAAAAGATGGCAAAAGTATATGCAATAATTTCAGGAAAAGGAGGAGTTGGAAAAACAACCAGCACCATAAATTTAGGTGCTTCTCTAAATTTTTTAGGAGAAGATGTCATTATTGTTGATGGAAATTTAACCACCCCAAATATCGGGATACATTTAGGTGCACCTATTGTCCCAGTAACTCTTAATCATGTGTTAAATAATCAAGCAAAAATAGAAGATGCAATTTATGAACATGAAACAGGAACTAAGATAATGCCTGCTTCTCTTGCATTAACTGATATTAAAAAGATAAATACTCAAAAATTTTCAGAAATATCAAAAAAATTAAAAAAAATAACAAATCACGTGTTAATTGATTGTGCTGCAGGACTTGGTGAGGAAGTTTATTCTTCAATAAAAGCTTGTGATGAGGTAATAATTATTGCAAATCCTGAAATGTCTTCTGTAACTGATGCTTTAAAAACAATAAAACTTGCTGAGGAAATGAATAAACCAGTCAAAGGAATGATAATAACAAGATATAGGGGTAAAAAAACAGATATGTCTATTCCTAATATTAAAGAGATGTTAGAAATCCCTGTTTTAGGGATTATTCCAGAAGATGAAGCAGTAAAAGAGTCTCAATTAATCAAAAACCCAGTAATAATTAGTCATCCAAAAAGTAAAGCATCAAGAGGTTATATGATAGCATCTCGGAAAATGCTTGGGCATAATGTTAATCCTGAACAGATAAAGGTGGGATTTTTTACTGTGCTTTTTGGTGGTTTAGGGTTTAGATAGGTTTTTAAAGATATTCTGAATAAAAATTTTATGAAATATCCTAATTTTCAAAGACATTATTTATGGAAAGTCAGAAACCAAAGTAAATGTTTGAATCGTGATTTTCCCAATGAAAAACTTGGGGTTGCAGACAGGTTTTTATTAAATCAAATAATCAAAGAAGAAATAAAATTTATAAGAAAATACAAAGAAGGAAATAAAATTTTTAGTTATCTTAATCAGGTTAGAATAATTAAAAGAGCAAGAGATTATGGCTTTAAACCTAGAAAAATGGTTACTAATTTTTAATATCTAATAAAAAAATTTAAAAACTAATTCCACAAACAATTAATATGAAAAAAGAAAAAGTTTCGTTTTCAGACTGGCAAAAACTTGATTTGCGAGTAGCAGAAATATTAGAAGTTGAAGATATAGAAGGAGCAGACAAGCTTTACAAACTTAAAGTAGATTTAGGGACTGAAACAAGAATTATTGTTGCAGGACTTAAAAAAGCTTATATGAAAGAGGAATTAGAAGGTAAAAAATGTATTATTTTTTGCAATTTAGAGCCAAGAACAATTAAGGGTATTGAAAGTAATGGGATGATTTTGGCTACTGGAAATAACCATAATGAAGTAAAACTTATTCAATCTGACGGGCTTGTTGAGTTAGGAAGTCGGGTTAGTTGAAAATTAAAATGATTTTGAATCTTGGATACTACAGGGGGAAATGGGCAGATATTTATTCTAATGAAAGCCATATTGCAAGATTGCTTGTTACAGATTATTCTTTAAAAAATCCTTGTTTTGTGGATTTTAATTTTAAAGTAAATGAACAAGGAGAAATTATAACCAGGGGTTATAGATTGTTTAAAGGTAGAAAAATAAAACCTTTTAAAAGTTTTATAGGTTTTGAAAAACAGATAGATGATTTAGAAATTGATATTTCTCCAAACCAAGATTTTAAAGGAAGAAGTATACGTTTGGGGCATAGTATCCCAGACCATATAAAAATTGTTCG
>JAFCDM010000002.1 GCA_017609695.1 Candidatus Pacearchaeota archaeon
AATAACCTTTTGAAATTTTCTGTTCTTGATTTTAGGATTTCTTTTAAATCCTCTGGATTTGCATTTATTGTGTTGTTTAGTGTTTTAAACTTTTTTAAAAGTTTTTTTGCTTTTGCAGGACCAATGTTTGGGAATGCTTCTAAAATATATTGTTTTTGTTCTTTTAATTTTTTTGGAATTCTTTGATGTAGTGTGGATTCTATTGGTTTTTTTAATTGTTGTTTTGCTAAAATAATTAAATATTTTGTTGTATCTAAATAATTTTGTGTAAAAATTATTGGTATTTGATAATTAGTTAATATTGAGATGATAAATCCCCTTATGGCATTAGGGTTTAATTTAGTGTCTGACTTGTATAATTCTTCTTCATCAATTCCCTCGATAATCAATAATTGTTTTTTGTATTTTTGCATTTGTCTTAATTGTTGGACTATTCTTTTGTTTAGCATACTTGAGATGAAATCTCTAACTGTTTTTCTTTCAATTATTGTTTTTCCAATAAGATAATCTCCAATTTTTAAGGATTTAATTTCTAAGTTGATTTGGGTTGAGGATTTTAGTTCTGAAAGAATCAAAGAATTTTTTTCATGAATATCTGCAATTATTAAAGGATTTTTTTTAGATTTGGTTTTTCTTGTTTTTTTAAAGATGTTGTGGAAGACCATAGTAATTAGTAATGAAAAACTCTTTCATATTCTTTGTGATTCATAAATCTTAGGATAATTCCAATAACCTCTATTTCGTTTCCAATAAGACTATAAAATAATCTCCAACTATTTGGAAGATTATATTTGTAAAGATTGCTAATTTTGAATTGTTTGATCCATTCTTTGGGAATTAGCTTTTTGGGAATTTTGATTCCGCAAACAGGGTCCTCCTGGATATTCCTAAAAGCATTTGCAATATGTTCATAAAATGCATGGTCTTTTGACTTTAATTTTTCTAAGTCTTTTTTTATTTTTTCATCTGCATATCTTAGAATTGTCATATTAAATTTTTATATCTAATTTTTTATTTTTTAGATATTTTTCAACAAGAGAGGGATTCCATATCCAGGTTATTGTTCCATCTTTGTTTATTACAATTTTATGCAGATTTTCAAGATAGTAAAGAATTATTTTGAATGTTCTCCACATCATTTTCTTTGGTAATTTTTTGAACATTTCTGTTTGTGTGTATTTCCCACTATTTTTTTCAAGGAAGTCTTCTACCATTAAGACTGTGTTTAATCTTGGAGCACTTGCTTCAAATATCTGTTTATTTTTTGTTTTTAATATCATAATGTATTAATTAATACATTGGACTTTTTAAGGTTTTTGGTTATATTTTATTTTGTTTGTAAGTTTTATATTTTCTTTTCATTTCAGGATAATGCTCACATCTAAGATATTTACAAAAATGTAAGTGGTGTAATATATTTAATCTTGACATATGGTAGTGGCAATTTTCATCTGTTACTGGTTTAGTAAATGGTGGTTTGTGTGGAAGACGATGTGGTGGGCATGTTTTTGTTCTACTAATTGTTACTTTATCCTTTTGGTTCATAAATCTTAGTTTCATTTTAAAATAAAGTCTTTTGAGGTTTTTAGATTTATCTTGATTTAAAATAATAAAAAACTTTATATACCCTATATAATTATTAATTATACAATGGTTATCCAAACAAAAACTAAGATTAGGGAATGGGGGAATTCCTTTGGGATTGTTATTCCTAAGGAAATTATTATAAAGGAAGGACTTAAAGCAAATGAGCAAGTAATTGTTAGTATAAATCGGAAACAAACTTTAGAAGATTTTTTTGGAAAAGGGAAAGGAAAGATTAATGATATTCAAAAAGTAAAAGATGAGGCGAGAAAATTATGGAAAATGAATTAGTTTTTTTCTTTGATAGTTATGCTTTAATTGAAATATATGAAAAAAATTTTAATTATAAAAAATATTCCAAAGTAAAAGTTATTACAACCTATTTCCAAGTATATGAAACCTATTATAGTTTGATTAGGAATGGATATTCTGATGAAGAAATTAAATCTTTTTTTGATTTTTTGCAAAATTTTTGTATTGACTTAAATTTTTGCTGGATTCCTAAATCTGTTGAATTTAGAAGAAAATATAATAAAAGAGATTTATCTTATGCTGATTGTTTAGGTTATATTATCGCAAAGGAGTTGGGGATTAAATTTTTAACCGGTGATAAAGAATTTGAAAGTTTACTTAATGTTGAATTTGTAAGGAAGTGAGCAGAATTTTAAAATAAAGTCTTTTGTTCTTTTTTAAGTTTGCCAAAGACACTTGGCGGTTTCTTTCGCTCAATTTTCCCTTGAGATAGTGGTTTTCCGGCATCTAAATCTTTTTTTATGTTTGCAATTGCTTTATACATTCTTTTTTCTTTTGCCATTGAGGCATAATAAAATATTTCATCTAAGGTTTCTTTTGTTAGTAAAATTATTAATTTTCCTTTCATTAACCTTGCGGTTCTTCCAGCTCTTTGTATTTTTCTTATTGCTGAAGGAATTGGTTCATAAAAGATTACTGATGAAACTTCTGGGATATCTAATCCTTCTTCACCTATTGAAGTTGCTGCAATTACATTTATTTCTCCTTGTCTGAATTGATTCATTATTTCTTGTTGTTCTTTTTGATTTAATCCACTTACTTCTCCTTTATCACTTGTTTTTTTTGTTTGTCCAACAAAAACTTCTGCATTAATTTTTGGAATTTGATTAAGCTCTTTACATATTTTTATTACAGTGTCTCTGTATTGTGAAAAAACAATTGTTTTGTTTTTTGGATTATCTTTAATAGAATCTTCAATAAATGTATGCTTGATTAAACTCTTTGTTTTTTGCAATTTGTTTTGCAGCTTTTGATTGATTATTTGCAGCTTGTTTGAACAAAGATTTGACATATTCTTGAGAGGTATGGAGGGTTTGGGTTTCTAAAAGTTCTATTAAATGTGCAAGTTTAATTGCTTGAGCACAGGCTGTTGCTCCAGCAAAATAATTGAAGTTTTTTTTCCCAGAGCGTATAGATATCATTATATTTCCTTGAGTTTCTAATAAAGAGATTTTATTTGCAGGCCTGAATAAAAGTTTTCTGTTTTTTAGTTCCTGAACTTTTCTTGAATATAATATTTTTATTATTTTAGTTATTTCTTTAAATTTTTCTGGGAATTCAAGTTTGATTACTTTAAATTCTAATTCTTGCAGGTATTCTTTTACATCTTCACTATCTCTGGTTCTTAATTCTATTGTTTCTATACTTAAATTTTGAGAAATTTGTTCTATTGTTTTTCTATCTGTTCCAGGAGATGCAGTAAGCCCAAGAATTTTAGGATTTTTAGATTGGTTTTTATAAATTTCTGCAACATAAGTATATGCATAGTTTTTAAGACAACGATGACATTCGTCTTCTATTAATAAGCTAACTTCTGATAAATCATAAAGATTATTTTTTAAATCATTTGAAATACATTGTGGTGTAGAAAAAATTATATCTGAGTTCTGCCATAATTCTTTTCTTTTCTTTGCATTTATTTTTCCTGTAAACAGGATTAATTGTGCAAATAATTCTGGGAGATGTTTTTTAAAGTAAGTGAGATGTTGCTCTGCTAATGGGCGGGTTGGTGCTAGAAATAAACATTTTGAGCCAGGAATTACTTTTTGTCTGTTAATTGTTAACATTAATCCAATAAGAGTTTTTCCAATTCCAGTTGGGAGGACTACAAGGCAATTTTTGTCTTTACAAGTTTCATAAATTTCTTGCTGATATTTTCTTGGTTTTATTGTTGTTAAGACTTTATGAGGCATTATCTTTGTAATTATCTTAGGTTTTTATTAATATCTGTTTGGTTGGATAGAATTTTTTTAATTATATTTTTAAATTAAACTTGAAATACTTATAATTGCTAAAGAAACTAAATAAATTATTGCAAGGATTACCCAAGTAAATAAATTTCCAAAAAATATTTTTGTTCCGTCAAGATTGCTTATTGGGAGAAGATTCCAAATTCCATAATATATTGAATATTTTGCTAATTCTGGTTGTTTTATTATTATTGCAATTATTGTTAATAATAGTAATGCCCAAAATCCCCAAGCAGCAGTAAATGCTAAATCTGATTCATTTATTTCTGAATAACGATGTCGCCCCCTTTTTTTTAAGACTCTTCTTTTATGGAGATTTTCTGCATCAAATTGAAGTAAGGTAAAGATTTTTATTATCCCTAAGGATAAGATAGATATAAAAAAAGGGAGGATTAGTCCGATTGGAAAAAGTTTTTTAAGTTTTGTACGTTCGTAAATTCCATATCTTTGAAATTTCCAGATTTTGTGCTCTATTTTTATATTATAGCGAGCTGAAGCTATTTTTTTGCTTAAAACATTTGTTAAAATAATTGTTGCAGAGATTAAAAATACATATGGGGAAGAAATAGATAATTTTGGTAAACTGATTATAAAACCCATTATTAATATTGCAATGATTATCCAAACAATTTCTTTTTTAGTAAGCATGTTTTAATGAAAAGATTTATTTATATAAAGTTTTGTTTTTGGTTTAATCTTTTGTTTTACTTGTTAATATGTTCAATCTCTAATAATACTATTCTGTTACAGAAAAGTATTTAAATGAAATTAGAGTTTGATAGATATGTTGAAGATAAAAAAGCTAACAGATGTGATAGGCAAAAGAGTTTATACTGATACTGGAGATTATTTTGGTGAAGTTGAAGAGTCTAATTTGATTGAAAATAAAGTGGATGGTTGGAGGATAAAGATTGCAGGTCCTATGATGAGTTTTTTAGGTGGGGCTAAGGGGGTTATAATCCCGCATCAATTTGTTAAAGCTATTGGAGAAATTGTTATTGTAAGTAGGGCGAGTTTGCCCTTGGATGAAGGTAATGAAACTGTTGAGCAGACAGTTGATTTGTCTGAAGGCATTGAAAGTCAAGAGGAGATTCAATCTTCTCCGGTCATGTAAAAAGAGGTTAAATAAGTAAATGGTAGAACCAATATTTGTATCTGGATTTTTCTTAGATTATATCCTTCCTTTTGTGTTAGTTTTTACTTTAATTTTTGCAATATTATCTAAGACTAAATTATTAGGGGAAGATAAAAAACAAATCAATGCAATTATTGGGTTAGTTGTTGGACTTATTTTAATTGCATTTCCATTTGCAAGAAATATTATTGTTCAATTAATGCCGTTTTTAGCTGTTTCAGCAGTAGTCTTGTTGGTTTTTATGCTATTATATGGATTTGTTTTTGGAAAATCAGAAGATGTATTAAATAAGGGTGTGAAAATAACCTTAGCAATCATCTTTAGTTTAGGTTTAATTACAGTTCTTTTATTTGCTACAGGGTGGTGGGATCTGGTTTATAATTTTGTTTTTGGGAGGCAAGGTTCAAGTCAAATTTGGATTAATGTTTTGTTAATTGTGGTTCTTGCAGGCGCTGTTATAGCAGTTATTAAAGGTGAAAAACCTAAAGAGTGATTTTTATTGGAAATTATAGAAACCTATTTAAATACATTTAACTAAAAGAAATTATAAAAGAGTTGAAATAAAATGGCATATCCAAATACAATTACTGATATTTTAAATCAATGGGCTGATTTTGGGGTATTTGCTTATATCCTCCCTTTTTTAATGATTTTTGCTTTAGTTTATGGAATTTTAAGTAAAAGCAAACTTTTAGGAGAGAATAAGGGTGTGCATGCAACACTGGCTCTTGTTATTGGTTTGTTAGCTTTGCAATTTGATTATGTTTCTAATTTTTTTGCAACAATATTTCCTTATGCTGGAATTGGAATTTCTGTTTTATTGGTTGCCTTAATTTTAATGGGAATATTGACTGAAGAAGAAGAATCAAGTAAATGGATATTTTTTGGGATAGGGGCTTTAATATTTTTGGTTGTTTTACTTTATACGATTTATGATTTTCAATGGTTAGGAGGATATCTTGGTAGTGGTTCGATTACTTGGATTGTATTAATTTTGGTCATTGCTTCAGCTGTTGTTGGGCTTGTTTTAGGGGATAGAAAGAAAAAAACTTGATTTTTAAAATTCAAAAGGTTTATAATTCTTAAAATAATGTAATTTATTGGAATAAAATGGTAAGAAATGAGCAAAGATTAACTAAAATTCAAATATTGGGTATAATGGCTGCATTAATTGCTGGTTTAATATCTGTAGGATTTATAATAGCTTTATTGATTATGATTTTTTTTAAATAAAATGAAAAATATAATAGAAACATTGCAAAAAATAGGCATAGGGTTTGGGATAGTTCTTATATGTATTTTGATTATAGCTATAATATATGCTTGGTTGCCACATTTTTTGTAAAATGAAATTGTCAGATATATTAACAATAATAGCATCTATTATAATTTTTGGTTTAACATTATTTATATCCGGAAGATTAATAAATACCTCTTGTTTTAATTGGTTAGATTATATGATCATGTTTGGAAGTTTGTTTGGTAATCTTGGAATAAATATACTTTCGGCATTAGGAAAATAAAGAAAATTTTATTTAGAATTAAATAAAAACACTAAATTTAAAAATGGCACTTGACATCTCTGGATTATCTTTTTTTATGCCTGTATTTAGTTTTTTATTTGTATTTTTAATTGTTTATGCACTTCTTGCAAAATTTAAGATTCTTGGAGAAAGTAAACTGATTAATGTTTTAATTAGTCTTATTGTTGCAATTATTTTTATGAGTTTTTCTTCTTTAAAATTATATGTTCAAACTATTATTCCTTGGTTTGTTGTTTTATTGGTGGTTGTTTTTTTAGTTTTGATTCTTGGATTTTTTACTAGTAAAGATTGGAGCCCTAAATCTTGGCTTGCTTGGATTATAGTTATTGTTTTGTTAGCAATTTTTTTACTTTCTGCAATTAAAGTTTTTAATCCTGTTTTCCATCCTGATTTAGGTATAGCTTCTGGAGAAGGAACAAGTATGTTAGAGCAAGTAAAGGGATATTTTGATGGGGGAGTTTTTGGAAGTATTTTATTAGTTGTAATTGCAGGGATTGTTGCTTGGGTTGTAACGAGAAAATAGGTTTTTTTGTTCTGGAATTTCTTTTATGTGTTTTTAGATTTTTTTGATGAAGTTTTTTTTGCTTTATTTTGTTTTGTTTCTTTTTTATGATGAGTAGGGGTTTTATGGTGGGGAGGATGTGAACCAGTTATTTTTTTAAGTTCTTTTAGGTTTTCTGTTAAGGGGTTTAGTATTTTTGAAAACGAGTCTTGTGTTGTATGCATTTCTTTATTTATATTTTGGATGTTTTCCCCATAACTTCCAATTTTTTTTAAAATAGCAAGTTGCAAGTTATTAAAATTATTTTCCATAGCAATTAATCTATCCCCGATTCTATTCATTTCTATTGTTATTTCTTCTTTGAATCTTGAAAATGAAGAGATTTGTTTTTTTATTTTAGTGTTTTTTTCTTCTGCTATTTGTTCTGCTATGTCATTCATTGTTTCAATATCTGCAGATTGTTCAGTTTGATATTCAGGATATTCTTCATACCCAGAATAAGATGTTTCTTGATATGGACTAGGGGCTTCTATTTGTTCAGGATATTGTTCAAAAGAATTTTCTGTTTGAGTATATTTTTGTGTTTGTTGCATAGGTTGGGGGGGAGAGATAGGTTGAGGGGATTGCATAGGTTGGGGAGTTATTGGAGGTTCTTGAGGTGGAGGAGTTTGTATTGTTGGTGGGGGTATATCCTGAGTATTTCCTATTGGCATAATACTTGGTTGCATTTGATTTTGAATAGTTGATTGTTGCATTATTTGTGCATTAGGACTTAAGGGTTGAGGAATTGGATTTGTATTTACTTCAGATTTAATTTGGGATTGAGAAAGGGCATTATTTATGTCTTTTGGAGAAATTTTTTCTTCTTTTAGAGATTCAATTATCTGGCTTTCTGGAATTCCTTGTTGTTTCATTTGCATAACTCTTTCTAAAGCTGGCATTTTTACCTTTTTTATTTAATTAAGATTTTTTCTGTTTTATAGTTTTCTATTAACTCTCTTTTATTATTTTTTTAACTTCTTCAATAGTGACTGATTTTAATGGATTGAACATCTTTATTTGTCTTTGTAAAATTTCTAACTCAGTTTTTTTTGCGAGGGTGGTTAGTTCATTAATGATTCTTTCAATTAGTTTTTTGGATGTTTTAACTTCAAAATTTAATGTTTTTATTTGTTTTTTGAATTCTAAACTATCTCTTTCTAAATCTTCCCGTAAAGAGATTAGATTATCACCAATTAATAACATTCTATCTTTAATTAATCTTTGTTTTTCTTCTATTTCATTTAATCTTGTTCCAAATTCTGATAAAATGATATTTATAGGGTTTTGGGGGATTTCTTCATCCATTTTTTATATTTATCTTAATTTTATTTAATTTAAATAAGTTGTGTTCTAATATACTAGATAATTATATTTTTTAATAAAGCATAAATATTTTAATAGGCATTTCTCTTATTAATATTATGAGGAAAAAAGATGTTATTTAGACCTGAAACTCCAGTATACTCTTATGAAATAATCAGAGAAGCTGGGGCTCAAATTATGTATATTAATTATTTAGGGGCTAGTTCTGTTCCAAATCTTGCTGAAAATCCAGATATTATGTCAAGAACTATGGATCTTTTAATAGAGGCTCCAAATATTTCGAGAGTTGTTTTTGTTCAACAAAGAAATTACAATTATAATCCTTCTCAAGTTTTTTTATTGCAGGAAATTTCTAATTTATATGTTTATTTAACTAAACAAGAGAAAATTCTTTCCCCTGCGAAATTATCGATTATGAATTCAGAGTATTTAAGTCAGAGATATAATGATGTTACTTATCTTTTAATGATTTTAAAAAGAGACCCGCTTGCTTGTCTTTCTGAGTTGGAAAGATTTATTAAAGAAGAAAAAATTAATTTAAGCAATACCCCGGAAAATTTAAAAATAGATCAATTAAGTTATGTTCGACTTTTAGAGGAGTTTAATTCTCTTTTAAAAGAAACTAAATTAATTAAGGATTCTAAAAGATATTTGCAAGATTATGTTTTTGGTGAAAGAAATATTTATTATAGAATTTTTAGACCAGATATTATCCCTAATTTTACATTTACGAGGTTAGCAGCTAGTTTGCCGGTAGGTGCAGAGATGGTAGACCAGTATGAAATAGGTAAAGAAGGAGATAAATCAGTAGTGACGATTTTGAAAAGAGAACAAGATGCTAAGCATATATATCATTTAATGCCCCCAGAATATTCTTTAGAGGAAGATAAACAATCATTATTAAACTTAGCAAGGAATGTTTTGATTGAACATCAACCTAAAGCTGAAGAGTTTACAGACCCTGAAAAAACACGGCAAGTTTTTTTTAATGTGTCTCGTGATTTGTTAAGAGATTTATCTGAAAATAAAAAGATTAAGTTAGATTATGAGGAATTAAATCAATTAGCAAGTATTTTAGTTAGACATACTATTGGGTTTGGTTTAATAGAAATTTTATTACAGGATAGAAAGTTGCAAGATATTGTTTTAAATGCCCCTATTTCTTCTAATCATATTTATCTTAGACATTCTGAATTTGATGAATGTATTACTAATATTTCTCCAAGTAGGGAAGATGCAGATTCTTGGGCTGCTAAATTTAGGATGATTTCTGGAAGACCTTTAGATGAAGCAAATCCAATTTTAGATACTGATTTGAGCTTAGGAAATATCCGAGCAAGAATTGCAGTTATTCAACAACCTTTATCTCCGAGAGGTTTATCATATGCTATTAGAAGACATAGGGAAGACCCTTGGACTCTCCCTCTTTTTATAAAAAATAAAATGATAAATAGTTTTTCAGCTGGTTTAATGAGTTTTTTAATTGATGGTTCAAGGACTTTGTTAGTTGCTGGAACTCGTTCTTCTGGTAAAACCTCTCTTTTGGGTAGTTTAATGCTTGAGATTATACCAAGATACAGGATTATTGTTTTAGAAGATAGTGTTACTGAAGATTGTAAAATTATTGTTAAAGAGAATGGTGAATTTAAAAAAATAACTATTGGGGAGCTTATAAATAAACAAATTAAAGAACATGGATTTTTAGATATTGACGGAAGAGAAAAATCTTTGAATTTTAATGGGGTGGAGATTTTTTCTGTTAATAAGAACGGAAAGGTTATATTGACTAAGCCTAGTAAGTTTATAAAGCATAAAGTTAATAAACAAATTTATGAAGTTGAGACAAGGTCTGGAAAGAAGATTAAGATTACAGGAGATCATTCTCTTTTTATGTTGGATGAAAAAAATATTTTTAAACCTGTAAAATGTAGAAATCTGAAAGAAGGTGATTTTATAGCTATTCCTTCTAAATTACCTTTTAATAACTTTTTAAGTAATATTGATTTATTGAATCATTTAAAAAAATTGGATAAAAAAATATTTATTTTTGGAGAGGGGGTGCAAGAATATATTTTTAATAATAGGAAGGAATTGTTTACTTTGGCATATTCTTTGGATTATAAAAAATCTGCTATTCAGAATTGGATAAAGAAGAAGATTTTACCATTAAAAATATTTGAAAAAATAAAAGATAAAATACCATCTAAGAATTTACAAATTAAATCTTATGGTTCCTCAAAATCTTTTCCAATAAAATTAATTTTAGATGAGAATTTTTTAAATTTTGTTGGCTTATGGCTTGCAGATGGATGTTATGATAAAAATTCTGTGATAATTTCTGTTCAGGAAGAAGAGAATAGAGAAGTAGTTAGGAAAGTCGCGGATAATTTTGGGATTCCTGTTAAAATGCACCATGATAGATTTTCTTTAGTATTGAATTTTACACTACTTAAAGAGATTATGCAGAAGATACTTGAATTAAATGGCAATTCTTATACTAAAAAAATTCCTAATTGGGTATATAATTTATCTGATGAACAAGTTGGTTGGCTTTTAAAAGGATTTTTTAGCGGGGATGGCTGTGTTTCTGATAAAGAAATTTTACTTTCGGTACGTTCAAAAGAATTAATTGAAGATACTTCTAATTTATTATTGAGATTTGGCATTATCTCAAGAAATTCTGTTAGCCTTTCAAAAGGTTCTTTTTTAGAGGAAGCGAAAGATATGTTTCATTCTAGAATCGGGGCTACAAATATGATTAAAAAATTTAAGGAAAATATAGGTTTTTTAGTAAATTTAAAAAGAGAGAAAATGGAAAAATTATGTTTTAGAATTTCTACTCATGATACTTTAGATGTTATTCCTTTATCTTTTGAAGTTAAAAGCGAATTAAACGAAATTTTGAGTAAAAAATTTAATAAGCATGATTATATTACAAGACAAAATAATATTGGAAGAAAGCATTTAACTAAATTGCTTGAATTAGTTCCTTTAGGAATTACTAATCCTATAGATCCTCTTAAGAAGTTAGTTAAAGCAAATATTTTTTGGGATAAGATTAAATGTGTGAAAAAGATAGAATGGGACGGGTTTGTTTATGATATTTCTGTTCCAGGGTGTGAAAATTTTATTTGTGAGAATATAATTGCTCATAACACTTTAGAACTTCCTGTTGATTCTTTAAGGAAGTTAAAGTATGATATTTTAAGAATGAAAGTTCGAAGTAGTTTGTTAAAAAAATCAACAGAGATTGGAGCAGATGAGGGGATTAGGACTTCATTAAGATTAGGTGATTCTTGTTTGATTGTTGGGGAAGTTAGAAGTTTAGAGGCAAAAGCATTATATGAGGCAATGAGGGTTGGGGCATTAGCAAATGTTGTTGCAGGAACAATTCATGGGGCTTCACCTTATGGTGTTTTTGATAGGGTTGTAAATGATTTAGAAGTTCCAATTACTTCTTTTAAAGCAACAGATTGTATTATGGTTTGTAATCCAGTTAAAACCCCTGATGGTTTAAGTTCAATAAAGAGAGTAGTTCAATTAGCAGAAGTTAGAAAGCAGTGGGTTAAGGACCCTTTAGAAGAAAAAGGATTTGTTAATTTGTTAAATTATAATGTTAAAAAAGATGAATTAGAACCTAGTGAGGAATTAATGAATGGAGATTCAGAAATTATTAAAGCGGTTGCTTCTAATGTTAAGGGCTGGGTTGGAGATTGGGATGCTGTTTATGATAATATTTTGTTAAGGGCAAAGATTAAACAGGAGATTGTGGATGTAAGTGAAAAAACAAAAATACCGAATATTTTAGAATCTAAGTTTAATAGTTTAAGTAATAATATGTTTCATGAATTTTCAAGGCAGGTTAGAGAAGAAGTTGGATTGCCTGAAAGCAAAAGGGTTTTTTCTTTATGGCAGGAATGGTTGAAAAAAAAGATTAAAACTAAAAGTTTTTGATGTGTTAAAATGGAAAAATATAAAAGTGAAGTCTTGCGATTGTGTAATAGACCTATTGATTTAGAGAATTTACCTGAAGATTGTCCCTTAGCTGCATCAATAAGAATGGAAAGAGATTATCAAAAAACAGGAACTTTTAATGTTAGAGATATGGATATTGTTTTAGGAGATATTTCAAGAGGTGTAAGTATTGGTTTATTTAGAGGGCATATTTCATCTTAATAATCTTTTTAAGTTAAAGAGTTTTTAGGGTTTTATGGAAAATTATAGAGATTTAGATGGATTAGTAGAGTTTATAGAACAAAAAAAGCAGATGGGGAAGAAGATTGTTTTTACAAATGGTTGTTATGATATTCTTCATGAGGGGCATATACATACATTGCAAAAATCTGCAAAATTAGGAGATATTTTAATTGTTGGATTGAATTCTGATGAATCTGTTAAAAGATTTAAGGGAGAGAATAGGCCTGTGAAAAATGAGTTAGTTAGGGCAAGAATTTTAAATTCTATAAAAGGGGTTGATTATGTTATTATCTTTGATGAGGATGAACCTTTAGAACTTTTGAGAAAATTAAAACCTGACATTTGTGTTAAAGGGGGAAATCCAATTCCTGAAAGAGTTAAAAAAGAAAAAGAAATTGTTGAAAGTTATGGGGGGAGAATAGTCTGTTTGCCTTTAGTTGAAGGTGTTTCAACAACTAATATTATAGAAAGGATAAGAGATTAACTTTATTAATTATGTTTCTTTTTTATTAGAGATTTATTCTTTGTACTATTTTTTTACCATTATTAAGTTAGAATAAAACAGAAAGATTTAAATATTTGTTTTATGCAATTTTTTATAATGAAAATGAATGAAGATAATCCTGGAGGACTTTTAGAGATATCTTTAGCTTTGCTTCCAAAAGGTGAAAGGAAAAGATATGTGGACGGGGTTAATGACTTTATTGAAAATTTTTCTGGATTTAAACAAAGAAGGAAAGAAATAATTTCCCAGATTAGGTCAATTAATTTGGAGTTTTTAGAAGGGAATCTTTCTGAAAGATATGCTTTTCAGGAAGGCGAGGTATTAGCTAGGGATATGGACCGGACTTTTTATGGTGAAATAAAATGTTCATTTGATTTTCTTCAAAAAATTTTTGGATTTGAAAGAACAGAAGAGATTTTAAGAGATTTATATGACAGAGCACAAATAGATTTATCTCCGACTTTTGAAAAAAGTGGACTTAATGAACAGGAAATAAATGCCCATTATGATAAGATGTTACAGTATCTTGATTTAGTGTTTAGTGGAGAATCTTTTCCGGGTTCTTGTTAATGATTAACTTTATTAATTATGTTTCTTTTTTATTAGAGATGACAAAAAGAGATATAAATGAAATTTTAAGGAAACATTCTAAACGGCTTGGAAAAGAAATTAAGAGTTTTGATTCTATACAATCTAGTTCTAATTCTGGTTCTAGTTCTAAAGAATATTCGCAATTTAAAAGAGACATGATGCCTGCATTTTCAAATTATGAAAAATGGGCAAGAGGTTTAGGAAATTTTATAAAGATTAAGATTTCTCCAAAAGACGAAGTTAAAATAAATAAACATCTGCAAATAGCTCATTTAGAGGTTAGTGCTTCAGAAGTAGTTGGATTGGCGATTATGAGTTTTCTTGCTGTTTTTTTTATTGGGATTTTGATTAGTCTTGCAAGTCTTTTTTTTGGATTTGGTTTTCCAATATTATTTTTGGTTTTAATATTTATTACGTCATTTTTTTTATTTTATTATTTTTATTCAATGCCTGGACGTTTAAGTGTTAAGTGGAAATTAAAAACAAGTAGTCAAATGGTTCCGGCGATTCTTTATACTGTTATTTATATGAAACATACAAGTAATTTAGAGAGGGCAATTAGTTTTGTTAGCAAACATATAGAGGCTCCTTTATCTTTGGATTTAAGAAAAGTTCTTTGGGATGTAGAAACAGGAAAATATTCATCTGTTAAAGATAGTTTAGATAATTATCTTGATTTTTGGAGAGAGAGTAATATAGAGTTTGTAGAAAGTTTTCATTTAATTGAATCTAGTTTATATGAACCAAGTGAATCTAGGAGAGTTCAAATTTTAGAGAGGGCTTTACAGGTTATTTTAGATGGTGTTTATGAGAAAATGTTGAAATATACTCATTCAATAAAATCTCCTTTGACAAACTTATATATGTTAGGTATTGTTTTGCCAACTCTTGGTTTGGCTTTATTGCCTTTAGCTTCTACTTTGTTAGGGGGGTTGATTAAATGGAGTCATGTTTTTGTATTGTTTAATTTAATAATTCCATTTTTTGTTTTTTATCTTACTTTGCAAATAATGTTAAAAAGACCAGGGGGGCATGGAGAGACAAGTTTACTTGAAAAAAATCCTCTTTATTATAAGTATAAATCTCGTAAACCTTATTTTAAAGCATTTTTAATTTGTTTTCCTTTCTTTTTGTTAGGGTTATTGCCTTTAATTTTTGGTTATACTCCTGTCCCAGATTGGTTGGGAATTCCTAATTTAAGTTTTTCAGATGTAGGATTAAGTTTTCTTGGTAATGGGAATTTGTTTGGTTTTGCAAATATTGATGGGCAACTTATTGGACCTTTAGGGGTTGTTTCTTTAATTTTAAGTTTGTTTATTCCTTTTTCAATTTCTATGTTTTTTGCATTATCTTTTTCATTGAGAACTAAAGAATTAATTAAAGCAAGAAATCAGACAAAACAATTAGAAAAAGAGTTTAATTCTTCTTTATTCACTTTGGGAAATAGGTTGGGAGATGGCACTCCTGCTGAGATTGCATTTGCAAAAGTTGCTGAATCTTCTAAGGGGCAGAAAACAGAGAATTTTTTTAAGATAGTGCATACAAATATACAATCTATGGGTATGAGTTTAGAAGATGCTATTTTTAATTCAAGGAGGGGAGCTTTGGTTTATTATCCTTCAAATTTAATTGCTACAAGTATGAGAATTTTAATTGAGAGTGTGAAAAAAGGTTTGAAAGTTGCTTCTCATAGTTTAATGAGTATTTCCGAGTATATAAGAAATATGCAAAAAATTAATCAAAGATTAAATGATTTGCTTGCAGATGTTGTAAGTGATATGAAAAGTAATATGTGTTTTTTAGCTCCTTTATTAGCTGGAATTGTAGTTGGCTTATCTGGAATGATAACTGGGATTTTAAGCAATCTAAAAAGTTTAATGGATATTGAAGGTGGTGCTGGGACTGTAATTGGTTTTACGACAGTTGGAGGGATTAATAATATTTTTGATGTTGTAAATATGATTCCACCTTATTTTATGCAAATTGCAATTGGTATTTATATTATTCAAATAATTTTTATTTTAACAGGAACTTTAGTTACTATTGATTCTGGGGAAGATAAGTTAAAACAAACTTATGATATTTCTAAGAATTTAATTAAAGGAAGTATTTTGTATTTGATTACTGCTTTAATTTCTGTAGTTGCTTTATCTACTTTGGCAAATGTTGCTTTAGGTGGTTTAGGTGGGTAATTGTTTATATCTTGGAGTGTATTTTTTTAATTGTTTTTGAAGTTGGCGATGTATTGGGAATCCTCTAAAATGTTTTTTTGCATATCTAACACGGGTTGCTAATGTTTTATATGCTTTTTTAAAAGTTTTTTGATCTTTACTGTTTAATTTTAGAGTTATATCTTTTAGATTTGGGATATTTTCTAATGTCATAATTTATATTATATTTTGTTTGTGTTTATTAATATTTGGGTGATAAAAGATAACAGAATATTTATTAATAGTGTTTTATTAAAGATTATATGTTAAAAAGAGGGAAGTTAGGTAAAAAAGCAATTGTTGTTGAAACTTTGATTTGGTGGGTAATTGCTATTGCAGTATTAGTTATAGTGATTATATTAGCAGTTATTTTAAAAGATAAATTATGGGAGATTTGGAGTTATCTTAAAGGAGTTTTTAGAGGTGGTTGAATTGAGTTGATAAACTAATATCTTATGAAATAGAAAGGCGACAAGATGTAAGATTAAGCTATTAATAATTAAGCTTAAAATTTGTTAGATTATAAATAAAACAAACTAAAAAAGATGGCAGAATTAACAATAAATAATTTAATTAAAATAATAATTGCAGTTGTGGTTTTAATTGCAGTTATTTTAGGAGTTTATCTTAGTTTTAATAATTATATTATCCCTTATTTTAAGGGGTTTGATTTTGGGATGATATTGATAACAACTAGAAATTTTATAAATAGAAAAGCGAGAGAAAGAAAATGAAATCAAAAAAAGGATTTATGTTGGGGGAATATACTTTAAAAATAATCATTGCAGTTATTTGTATTGTTTTATTGATTTATTTATTGTATAGTTTATATTCTGGTTATATTGATGATAAAAATAGAAAGTTAGCAGAGGCTTCTTTAGAAGAGTTGGGGGAGAAGATGGAGGAGGCGAAGGTGTATTGGGGATCAAGTGAGATGGTTTTGTTAGGGCCTGATAGCTGGTTAGGTTATTGGGAAAATTCTAAAGATGCGAGATTTATAGGTTTTTTTAAGGCTAAACCTCCTAAAGAATGTATTGAGAATTGTTTGTGTTTGTGTTTAGGGCAATTTACTATGACAGAGTGGGGGAAGGATAAGGACAAGGTTGCTTTTTGCAAAAAACCTGTTTGCAAAAATTTTGATGAAAGAGTTATTATAGAGGGTGGTTCTATCAGAAGTTTACCAAAAGACATAATAATTATATATTCAGAAGAAACAGGTTTTACAATAATGGAGAAATAATAAAAATGAATAATAAAAAATTAAACCCTCTGCTTTTTGACAAAAAAGCAGAATTACAAAATTTGATAAAGATAATATTATGGATTATCTTTTTTGGGATAGGTTTATTAGTTTTGTATATTTTATTTAAAGAGAAAGAGATGCAAGAATTAGTTTAAGTTGGTTTTTTGTGACTTAAAGAGTTATTAGATTATAAAAATCAATGAAAATAGAGGGGAAAATGAATAATAAAAAAGCAGAATTAACATCAAAGCAATTAATAACAATTATAATTTTAATTGTAAGTTTTTCAATAATTATTGCTTTTTTTGTGATGATTAATTTAGGGAGTGAAATTGATAAAGAAGCTTGTAGAAATAGTGTTATGATGAAAGGGGTTTTTGCTGAAGTTCCTGCTGTTGGAGGTTTAGTTAAAAATATTATTAATTTAAAATGTGAAACAGAAAAAATTTGTTTTAGTATGGGTGGAGATTGTTATGAATATGTAGATGTAGATAGGAAGATTGAAGTAGAGGAT
>JAFCDM010000071.1 GCA_017609695.1 Candidatus Pacearchaeota archaeon
CTTCATGGATTTTCTAAAAAAGTAAAATATGCAAAAATCACAGGCCCCTCAAGTAAATTCCTAAATCAAAAAATAGGATTAAAACATATTTTAAAAGACAAAGATGTTGTTGAGTTTGTAACTGAGTAAAAAATATATTTTCTATTTCCAGCCTTTTTTTCTCCCACTTCTTAAATAATCCTCCATTTTATCTAATCTCCCTTCAATTAAAGGGATGAAAGTATCCCTCAAGTTTGATAAATAATCTTTAGAACTCAAACTTGTTAAAACCCCTAAAACTCTAAAATTAAATAAGGGCTGTTCCTCTAACTCAATCTTATCTCCTTCTTCTAACTTTTTCCTAATCACTCCAAGTAAATTTCTCTCTTCTTGCCCATAGCCTTTATGTCCTTCAAATAAATGTACAGCCGCCTTTGAACTATCTGGACTCCATTCCCCCCATCTTTCACCACACTCGCTCCTAAGAACCATTTTCGCCTGTAACACATCTGCCTCTATCCCCTGCACTTTTTCATCTAACATGCATAACCGAGCTACATCTTGCACAAGACTTTTTACAAGGTTTTCTCTTTTTATATCATAAGTCCCCCTTATCTCTTTTTCAATTTCTCCTTCCTGAGTTAATAATCTAAAAAATCTATCGGCATCCCTACAACAAGCCTTTTCTTTCATTAAACCTTCAATCTCTTTTCTTCCAATGATTAATTCTAACCTCTCTAAATAAGGACGCCTTTCAGTTGTAAAACTCAAATCCATCCTCCCCTCTCTCCCTTCTCCATAAGCTAATTCTCTCCCTGCAAACTCCATATCTCCTTTTTCTTCACACTTTTCTAAATCCTCTAAACGAAAATCAAGACTTAAAGAAAAGAGGGTTGTCCTATTTAATTTCTTTTTAACCGGGATTACAATTTGAGGAGTATAACCATACGTTGAACTTTGAGAAGAATCCAAAAACCCTCCAGAAACATCAACACACACCATAGAAGCAATACTCTCCACTAAACCCCTATCCTCTACTTCCCCAGAAATCACCCCTGCCTCAACATGATAAGCATGTGGAACAGGCATATTTCCCTCTGTTATCCCAGTAACAAACTCTCTGAAACACAAAATAGGTTTCCCTTGATTTTTACTAACTTCCCCATTTAATGATTCTAATCTTTGTTTAGACTTTTTTTCAGCATTTAATGTGGTAATTAAATCCCCCATAATATTTTCAAGAAAACACAATTTAAAAATAAATATGTGATTAAAAACAACTTTCAATAACCTTTTTTACCTAATTCATTCAATTTCTTTTTATCAATCTTGCTCAAAATCTTAGAAAGCTCTTTTGCAACTGCATTTTTTAAATCAAGGGGATGTAATTTCCTTTCTTTAAATGCTTTTTCAACATCTTTATAATCAACAAATTCTAAATTTCCCCCATATTTTACATCTCTTTCAACAACAAACATCTCTTTTTTATCTTTTTTAATAACCATAATAACATATTTTAATATCACCATAACCCCATTATCAATATCTCCTGCTACACACTCTGCTTTATTGATTTTCTCTTTAATAGTTTTTTCATCATCCATTAAATCTATTTTACTTTTTGCATCACTCGAACTCATTTTTTTACCAATTAATCCAGGGATCATAGGAGTCATAACTTCAACCCTTGAATCATAACCTATTTTAGGAAGATTTTCCCTTGCAAACATTAAAATCTTTCTCTGGTCTACTCCTGCAAATTGAACATCAACCCCTAAATAATGCTCATCTAATGACTGCATTATAGGATAAATCAAACCAGCAACATCTGGATTTTCAGTTTTTTTAACAACTTCTGAACCTGCTCTTTGACAATCCCTAACTGAATTTTTACTTGCTAATTGTAAAATATCATAAGCATATTCTGGTTTTAATTGAAATTCACTGCCCTTAACAAACTCTATTTTCTTTAAATCAGTTCCTAAAGCTAATAAAATTTGGGTTATTGCTTCTTTATAAAAAAAATATCTTTTTTCCAAAATACTCCAAGGAGTTCCATCCATAGCCCCATGTAAATCTGCTAAAAGAATTTTAACTTTAAATCCTGCTTTTGAAAAATCACTTAATTTTAACAAAGGAAAAAAATAAGCAAAAGAGGGTTTTCCTGTAACCGCTGTCCCCCAATAAACCACTGGATTTTTTTTCTGCCTCAAAAGTTTTTTCAACTCACTCTCTTTAATAATCTCTTGAGTATTTCTCTTAATTAATTCAAATCTTTCTTCAACATTCATTGCCATAAAAATAAAAAACCATTTATATTATTAAACCTTTCTACCAGATAATCAAGCCAAATATTTTATAAGTTATAGATACCACATTCTAAAGACTAAAATGAAAAAACTATTAAAAATATCCTTATCAATATCCTTAATTGGAATTTTATTTCTTTTATTTCTCTCTAACAATTTAAGCCCAAAACAAATAAACATTAAAGATATCAATAACAAACTCTTAAATCAAAAAGTAAAAGTTCAAGGACAAGTCTTCAATATAAGAACTTATGAAGATTCTAATTTCCAAATAATTTCAATCAAAGACACAACAGGAAAAATAGATACTACATTAAACAATCCTATAAACATAACCAACAATCAAACAATAATTGTAATTGGAATAATTAAAGAATATAACAAAACCCTACAAATTCAAGCAGATAAAATTATATTAAAAGAATAAAAAAATAAAAGTTAATTATCCAACATAATCATTCTTTTTCTCCACTCTGGGTTATCTAAAACATCTCCATAATTTGCCATAAGGGAAGCGCCATCAACATTCATTCTATAAGCTTGATCCATTAAAGAAGGGACATCCAAAGATAATCTCTCTCCATCATATCCTTTTAATTTATCTACTAATTCTTCTCTTGTCTTAATCAAAGTTGCATCATCTTCATTTCTACTTCCTAAACCTATCCTCCCAACAGCTATACTATTATCATAAAAACTTCTTAACGCTCTTGAAGGAGCAAGACCTGAAATTATCCAAAGACCACCATGTTTTTCAGCAAGTCCTTCTTCTAATTTAACTAATCTTTCACTAAGATGTTTCCTTGTGGCTTCTTTATCAATAGAGGTACCGAATGCTTCTCTAATATACTTAACATAAGCTCCTAAGTTTTTAAGAAATTCATTTGTTTTTCTTACTTCATCAACATTTCCTTTTTCTAATGTGAAAGCGTCAACTAAATAATCCCCTGCTCCAAAAAGATTATATGCTGGAGTTGTTAAAACTGAAGTAGAATCCATATTTTGTTCAAAAACAGCTAAATAATCACTTAAAGGAACAATTTCCTTACTTTTCTTTTTTTTTTTTTTTTTAGTAACTGCACCTACATCTCTTTCTCTAACATGGAGTGTTCCAATATTTCTACCAACAACTTCATCAACATCTCTTGCAAAGGACACAACCTGATCTTTTGGGATACTTGCATAAACACAATTCCCATCCACTAAAATGTTTGGTTTTACAAGATTAAATTTAATTTCCATAAATTTCAGGGTAAATACTAGTATTTAAAGTTTTTGATTGTGTAACCACTATAACATTAATAATAAATCTTAAATTAAGATATTTTTCAGTAAAAAAACCACTATATCTTCCACTCCCCTTTATCCTGAACTACTTTTCCATCTAAAATTATTTGAGACTTTTTCATTGATTTAACAATATCCCAATGAATAACAGAATCATTTCCTCCGCCATTTTCCTTATATGCTTTTCCTAATGCTAAATGAATTGTTCCATTAATTTTTTCATCAAACATCAAATCTTTTGTAAATTGCATTTAACATATCTTTTAAAAAATCTTCGTTTTTATCAGCAGAAAACCCTACAACTTTTCCTTTTTCAAATTTTAATTTTACTCCAGTAACTTCTTTTCCATCACGAATCGCAGGATATTCAAATTTAATCCAACCATTTAAACTTTCCCGAACAGGCGCCATTTAACCAAACATTTTTTCCTTTTTCAAATTTTTTAGCAATTCTAAAAAGATTCTTACTTAATTTTTTCCAATCTTGCAAACAAGCACTATAAACAAAATTCTCATATTCTACTAAATCCATTTCAGCTTCTTGTGCAAGGGCATTACAAGGAAATCCACAAGTAACCCTATAAATTTTCGGTTTTTCATTACACACATAATTAGAAATAGGTTCAACAACAGTCTCTCTTGCAATCATCTTCTTTGTATTGCAATTTGTTAATTCTTTTGTATTTTTAGGACAACTAATCCCAATATATTTTTGAGCATTTTTAACCATGTAATCAAAATTCTCAGGAAATTTTTCAATTTGTTTTTTATTAGCATATCTATAGAAAAAAGGGGCTAAACCAGCAGGCCTAAATCTCAAAATAGGATGAGCTCCTTTTAAAATAATTTCCTTATACAAAGCAACTAACAAATCTCTTGCATCTTCAGTTCCAGAAATAATAACATTTTCATTAGGTTTAACAAATACAGAATGATTCACTAATAATTTCGCAAGTTTTTGACATCTAAGATCTGTAGGCATTTTTCAAAACAACTCTTTTTCCAGAACTCTAAGGTAATTTAATGATTTTTATAATCTATTTAAACCTTACTATTCCTTTAAATAAAATAAGACAATCCA
>JAFCDM010000072.1 GCA_017609695.1 Candidatus Pacearchaeota archaeon
AAAATATTCCAGATTTTTAAGAACTTTAGCCAATTTTCTGATTGTTTCACCCGTCTGTTTTTTCGCTGGTAAGACACCACCAGTAGTAGTAGTGTATTCTATTTTTGGTATTTTTACAACAGGATTTGCTCTTGTTGGACCATTTTTTATGGGATTATTGATAAAATTTGAGGTGAGAATTTTTCGAAAGAATTTGGAATTTCCTCAGAACGAGTACCAAATAAAGAGGAATAAAATTGGATACGCCTACACTATTGTTGGAGGATATATTTTAATTATATTGAGTGTACTAATAGATACGATTAGTATTCTTCTCTTTACAATGTTACCTGAAGGTTTTGTAAATTTTATTCTAATCTATAATCAAACTGTAATAATCACCGCATGTTTAGCTTTTATATCAGTCTTTTGTGCGCTTTTTTATCCACGATGCGGTGTTGTGCTTTTATTGGTAACTGGTATAATTGTAGCTATTACCGCTTTGATTGTTAGTTGGTTATATATACTAATAGTATTTTTAATAATGACTGATTTACATAAAACAAGGAAACTCACAAAATTAGCTAAAAATCAATAATTCCTTTTTTTCATTTTTTTTACATTTAAAAGACATAACTAGTGGAATGGAGGGATTTTATACAAAAGAATCAAGAAAATAATTACATAGGATGAAATTATTACTTTTTAATCTTCTGATTATTCTTCATCTTCTTTTTCGAAATCAAATTCTTTTTCATCTTTTATCTTTTAGTTCTTCTTAAAGAGTTAAAAAATCGTCGTGGGAGCTAATAGGAAATCGAATTAATTGGGCCTTTATTTTTTCTATCTCCTCGTTGTCTTTAAAAATATCGCGATATTTGTCATCAATTTGTATCGGGATTTCGCTTTCTTTCACAGATATTAACAATGGATGGTGTTTATCTGAAATTATTCTATAAGGGAAATTGGAGAAATGTTTATCGATGAGATTGTAAGCAGGTTCGTATTTTTTCATATCCTTGATGGAGGTTTTAGCAGATACTCGAACTGTTTTTCAAAGTCACGAGTAAAATTGCGCACACAATCTCTGAGGAGCGTTGAAGATTATGAGGCGACAAGTCCTACTGTAACAGATTTAGAATTGTAAACAATTAAAATTCCTTTTTGTAGATTGATATCTAATAATCCTCCTATCTGCATTACTTCTTCGCTAAATAATTGAACGGCGTTCGTGAAACCCGTAAAAATCTTTTCGTTGATGTTAGACTCAGACCAATCGGGGTCAAACAAAGGACTTCCATCACGGTCTTTTACCGAAATTCTATAAACCATGAAGGGAAGGATGTAGAGAAGTTTAGGTTCCTTTGTAATAACATAAATTATTAAATACCAACCTAATGCAAAAATTATATCTGAAAGGACTATAAATGTAGTATGTAGTATTGTAAATAAATAAAATATTATAGCAAGGGGAAACACTATCATCAATGTTAGAACTAGTAAAGAAGCCTCTTTTCTGTAAAGAAAAGGTGTATTTTGCCATATTAAAAAGCCCCAATAATAGCCTAAAACAGCCGTTATCACATAAAATATAGAAATGAGGAGATCAAATAGTTCACTTGATATTATTTTTTGATAATTAAATCCTGAAACAACTATAATTTCAAAAGTACCAGGTAAAAACGCCGAAATTACAAAAATAGGTACCAAAAAGCATATTAAAATTAAGCTAACAGAATAAATAGATTCTTTTTTTGAATAAGTTATACCAATGAGAAATGATAGAACTACTAATGGAAGTAGGGAATTATAAAAACTTGCAAGAAACAAATTTAAAAATAAATCCGCAATCGCTTCGAATAAGAAATACAACGCAGATAAGAGAAAACTTAATCGAAGATAAAATAATGATTTTATTTTAAGATGCTTGAGTTTTAGGTAAGATAATATTACTGCTGTTAAAATAACTGCTGAGACAAAGAGCCCTACAATCACTTCAATCGTCCAATTTAAATCCACTCTAATTAACACGCTCTAGATTTTCATTGAAATTAATTTATTTTTCTCGTTAATCTGTTTATATAAAATATTAATAACTTCCATTATTAATTCCTTCTTACTTAAGTTTATAGAGATATTCTTCTCATCATCGGTTATAGGTGAGATTATCTCTAATTCGATTAATTTTTTTATTCTGTAATATGTATTTTCTCTTACAGCATTCAAATCTTTATAAATATCAGCTTTATTAACCGATTCATATTCAAGTAAAATTTCTATAATTTGTTTATTTAAATTGTCTCTCAATATAAAATATAAAATGCCCTCCTCATCGCTAATCTCGACAGGTAGAAAAATTGTACAATTCTTTACTTTCACTTTTTTAATTAAATTAAATTTAATCAACTTATCTAAGTGCCATATTAAATGACCGACACCCATCTCGCTCTCTTTTTGTCGAGAAACTTCTTTTTTAAGAAAAGAGAAATGAGCACCGATATTGGTTTTAACTAACCAATAAATGTAATACCTTATCTTATTTTTTAAAACTGTCTCTCTTGTGAATCTTGAGCCATCAACTAAAATTTTTCTATTCAAAAGCATCTGAATAATAGTATTAAGTCCCTGTCTTGGAATCTTTAACTTTCTCTTAGCCCTATTATAAATAAGTTCTATATTAATTAATTTATGCTCTTTTGTGAGTTCTAAAGCAATGTGGATTACTTGTTGAACACTTGGATGGTCTAAACCCAAAGAGAGTGGATAAATCTTGTTATCTATCATAAAAGTAAAACGATTGAAATAGAAAATCGTTACATTATTGTATACCTTACATTAATGTAAAATCGATGTTTATCTTTATAAATGTTTCATAGAAACTACTTATTTTTTTCTAAACTAAATATTAGCAAGGATTTTATCCAAATAATTGGAGAATTTTAATCTTAAAAAAAGATTGTTTTTTTATCCACAAGGAATATCTGCTAATTATACCTTACCCGTAGATCCAAAACCTCCGAGCCCTCTTTCAGAATCGGGTAATTCATCCACTTCGAGTACATCATACTCATGCATTTTAGATAAAATGATTTGGCAGATTCTATCTCCTTTATGAAGAACTACGTCATTATTTGATAGATTTACCACTATTGCCATCCATTCATTTCTGTATCCAGAATCAATCGTACCGGGACTATTTACTATGCTTATTCCTTCCCATAATGCTAACCCGCTTCTCGGAACAACTTGAAAATAATAATTTTCAGGAATTGCGGTAGCAAATCCCAAAGGGCAGCCTATTCGCTCTAAAGGTTTAAGGACGTAAGAATGAGTGTCTAAATCAATTAATTTTTTCTCTTCATTAGTTTTAAGTATCTTTTTAAAGCCCATTATGCGAGCGTCAGCTCCTGCATCTCCAGGTTTAGAAGGTCGAGGGATAATTGTACCATCTCTTAACTTTTTAAACGGAATAACATGTTTTTTAGTTTGTTTTTGATCCTTCTCCATATTTAATCAAACTTTTAATATAACTGATTTTAAAAAAGATTTGTTATTAAAGATTAATTAAATCATACTTAGAATAAGATTATAAAATCAGTAAGTATTTTAGAATCATAGATTTTTAATCAAAAAAGAATTAAGTTCGAAAAATTAAGTGTGAAAATAATATGCTTATAATTGACAGATATGATCCTCGATTAGATAAAGATGACTTGAAGGAAATTTTTAAAGATTTCATTACGAATAAATCGTATTTCTTTTCTCATTGGGATAAATTTGAA
>JAFCDM010000073.1 GCA_017609695.1 Candidatus Pacearchaeota archaeon
TTGAGATACCAAGATTTGTTTATGTTCTATCAAATTTATTAAATGCCTCCATACAGTCCCTTCTTTTATCTCTCTTTTTTCAGCAAGGTCTTTGATTTTTATTCCCTTGCAAAACATAAAAAGAGTTTTTTGAACTGAAAATTCCAAATCACTTTCATAAAGCTTTTTCAAAAAATTAAAATGTTTCTTCTTATTTTTTATAGGAATTGTTTTATCTACTGGAAAAAGTCTATTAAAATTTTGAACCATATATTTTCTATATTTGTGAGTATTACCATTTATAGCATAAGCCAGCCATCCTTCTAATTTCTTTACAATTTCTTCCCTATCTAATAAATCTTCTTCGAGCATTATCTTCATATGATTTAATTTTCTTTCAAAATGTTTCATATTGCTCTTTCTTAAAAGCTTATGATTATTAAAAATTCTAAAACCTAAAAACTTAATCCCTTTTTCTAATTTTAAAATTTGAGATTTATTTGGATGCAATTCTAAATCCAATTTTTCTTTTAGAAAAATATTTATTTCATTTTTCCATTTCTTTAGTTGGTTTTTAGAATTATGCAGAATTACAAAATCATCAACATAACGAATATAATATTTTGCTCGCAGTTTGTGTTTAGCGAATTGGTCTAATTCGTTTAAGTAAACATTAGCAAAGAATTGAGACGTCAAATTCCCCAAAGGCATTCCTTTAATTTTCTTTCCACCTATTGCATGATTGTGAATAATCAATTTAATTAACCATAAAACATTTTCATCTTCAATTTTTCTTTTTAATATATTCATTAAAATATCATGATTAATTTCCTCGAAATAATGCTTTATATCGGCTTTCAAGACAAAACATTTTCTAGTATTATTTCTTGAAACTTTTCTTTTGAATTTATCAAATCTTTCTATTGCCTTTAAGGTTCCTTTTCCAATTTGGTTTGCGTGAGAATCATAAATAAAACAAGATTCAAACAAATATTTTATAACATTAATTAAAGCATGATGAACAACTCTGTCTCTAAAAATAGACTTATTAATTTTCCTTGTTTTTGGGTCTCTTAAGATGAATGCTTTTAAGGGATGTGGTTTATAAGTTTTATTGAGTAATTCTTCTCTTAATCTTAGAATATTTTCTCTAAAGTCTTTTTTGAATCTTTTAACATACCTTTTCTTTGTTTTGCCTATTTTAGCTTTTTTGAAGGCTACAACTAAATTTTCAATGGAGCATAGTTCTTTATACATAGACCAACACCTAAATATTGATATTTAAAGTTTATTTACACGAGAAATACAGGAGCATATAACTATCCAATAAAAAAGCGTTTAAAACCATACTACATCTTATATTTTTTACTTCCAAGAAACAGATTTCAATTCATCTGACCACATACTATCACCTAATATTTTAATATAGTCAGTTAAGTTTTCATAATTTTAATTTTTTCCCCTCATAAAAATAGCTTTAAAAATCTCCATTATAACAAACCCAATAAATCCTAATCCAATTACCCAGAACCAATCATATAATCCTAAACTAACAAAACCAAATAAATCACTAATTGAAGTGTATAAAACAATTAAATGTAAAGAAATTGAGAAAAAAACAGCATAAATTAAATATTTATTAAAAGAAGATTTAAAAATTGATTTATTTGATTTGCAATTGAACACTAAAAACATTTGGTACACTATCGATGTGGTGACTACCATTGTTCTTGCTTTATCAATATTAACATTATTCCAGAAAACAATTGAGATTAAAACAAGCCCGACTATTCCTGCAAATAAAAGAAAACCAGTTATATTTTTGAAAATTCCTTTTTTGCTTGGTTTTCTTTTCATAATTCCTGCTTCAATAGGTTCTGAACTTAAAGCTAAGGCTGGGAGACTATCTGTAACAAGATTAATCCATAAAATCTGTAAAGGTAAAAAAGGTAATAATTCTGGATTTCTCCATATTAATGTGACTAAAAGAATGAAAAAGATTTCATAAAAATTAGCAGACAAAAGAAATTTAATAAATTTTTTGACATTATCATATATTCTTCTGCCTTCTTTAACTCCTTCAACAATTGATGCGAAATTATCATCTAATAAAACAATATCTGAAGAATTTCTAGCAACATCTGTTCCTCTTTTACCCATTGCTATCCCAATATCTGCTCTTTTTAATGCTAATGCATCATTCACTCCATCCCCAGTCATGGCAACAGTTTCTCCTTTTTGTTTTAAAATATTTATTATTCTTAATTTATCCTTGGGGGAGATTCTTGCAAAAACAGAAATTTTATCTATATTTTCGATTAATTGTTTATCACTTATTTTTTTCAAAGTTGCAGCATCTATACTTATTCCTTGCAAATCAATTTCTTTGGCAACAGCATCTGCTGTTAGTTTAGAATCTCCAGTCATCATTAAAACTTTAATCCCTGCTTCTTTGCAAATCTTAATTGCATTTTTTACTTCTGGTCTTGGGGGGTCAATCATTCCTTGAAATCCGACAAAAACCAATCCAGTTTCAGCATTTTCTAAAGAAACATCTCCTTCTAACCATTTACATGCAAAACCTAAGACTCTAAGTCCTTTTTTAGCCATGCTTTCATAAACTTCAAACAAATCCTCTTTTCTCCTTTCATTTAGTCTTATTATTCTTCCATTGACTAATTCAAAATTAGAGTGAGAAATTATTTTTTCTGGGGCTCCTTTAACATAAGAAATAATTTTGCCTTGACTTTTCCTCACTACAGACATCATCTTCCTTTTAGAAGTAAAAGGAAATTCTTTAATCTTGATTTCCTTTTCAGTTAATCTCTTTTTATCTAAAAAACTTTCTTTTGCAGAGAGTATCAAGGCTTTTTCTGTTGGGTCTCCGATAATATATTCTTCTTTGTTTTCTTTTTCTTCAATCCTTGCTTTATTACACAATATCCCTATTTTAAAAAGCAAATCTTTTCCTTTTGTAGGATTTAATTTTGCATTTGCATATGTAGAAGTAACCCTCATTTCTTCTTCAGTTAAGGTTCCTGTTTTATCCACACAGATTACACTAACTCTTCCTAATGTTTCAGATGCAGGTAATTTTCTAATTAGAATATTCTTCTTAATCATTCTTCTAGTTGCAAAAGCAAAACCCAAAGAAATTACTGCTGGAAGTCCTTCTGGAATTGCAGAAACTGCTAAACTTACTGCAACTAAAAAAGATTGAAAAATATCTACTCCCTCCCAAATTAATAATCCTACAACTAAGAAACATAGTATTAAAATGAAAATTCCTAATTTTTTGGCAAAAGAATCTAATTTTTTCTTAAATGGATTTTTTTCAGGTTTAATTTTCTGGACTAACCCTGAAATCTTACCTAATTCTGTTCTCATTCCTGTATCTATAACAATAGCTTCCCCACTTCCTGCAACAATTTCTGTCCCTTGATAAACCATGTTAATCCTATCAGATAAAATAGTATCAACAGATAATTTTTCAGAAATTTTTTCTTCAGGAAAACTTTCCCCAGTCAAGGCTGCTTGATTTATCTTTAAATTTTCAGATTCTAAAATCCTTGCGTCAGCAATAACTTTATCTCCTGCTCTTAATACTAAAATATCTCCTGGGACTATTTCTTTAGAATCGACTTCTAAAACTCTTCTATTTCTTAAAACTTTTGCCTTAGAAACCATTAATTTTTTTAATTCTTCAATTGCTTTTTCAGCTTTATACTCTTGAAAAAAACCTA
>JAFCDM010000074.1 GCA_017609695.1 Candidatus Pacearchaeota archaeon
TTACCATTAGAAAAAACCAAAGGATTTAGAAATTTCCCCTTTTCATTCTCATTAGAATATAAGCTCCACATCTTAATATTTAAAATAAGACATATATAATGATTGTGGTTTAAAAACCATCTTAAAAAAAACAAATACCCTAAACACTATAAGCAATAAACTTATAAAAACTAAAACATAAGAAAATAAATGGAACTCTATAAACAACAGATTTTAGATTATTACAAAAATATAATAACACATCTTAATATTAGAGATGAAGCAAGAAGAGTTTATGAGGCTTCTAAAGACCCAGAAGTTTTAGAAGGGAAATTATTTGAGATTTTTAAAATAAGGCAACAACAATTAGATGCAGAAAAAGGTTACCAAATAGCTTATTCAAGCTTAAATTTATAAATCAATTCTTCATCAAAACATTTAAATAATTCTTTCTGTATTTTGAATTATTAAAGAGGTTAAAATGCACCCAATAGTTTTACCAGCAATATTAGGAGGAATAGGAGGATTAACAAGAGGATTTATTGGCTTGCTTAAAGCAATGTCTTTGAGAAGAAAAATCCTTTGGAAATATTATGTAATAACTGTCCTTGTAGCAGTAGTCATTGGAGTTTTTATTGGAATAATTTTTGATTTTGATTATCGTTTATCTTTGCTTGCAGGTTATGCAGGAACAGATATCCTTGAAGGAATTTACAAAAGTTTTGCAGTGCAGAAGACTTATGTTCGGAAAAGATGAAAAAACTAATGCCTCCTTTTTATTTTGTAATATTATTAATCTTTTCAATAGCTTTACATTTTATTTTTCCAATTAAAAAAATAATCTTTCCACCATATACTTATTTAGGTTGGATATTAATTATTTTTGGAGCAATTTTAAACCTTTGGGTTGACAGAATATTTAAGAAAAAAAAGACAACAATTAAACCAAATGAAATCCCAAACAAATTAATAAAAACAGGTCCTTTTAAAATATTTAGCCATCCAGTTTATGTTGGTATGGCTTTAATATTATTAGGTGTTGCAATACTTCATGGAACAATAATAACCTTTATCCCATTATTAATTTTTATAATCATAATAAGAGCAAAATTTATACCCTTAGAAGAAGGAAATTTAAAAAAGAAATTTGGAAAAGAATATATTGAATATAAAAAAAGAGAATTTTTTAATAGCAATTAGAGTTCTGAAACAATATTATAAATGCGAGGGGTAGGTCCTAAAAAATCAAGATTTTTTGAAACACAAAAAGCTATGCTTTTTGTTGTATTCGAAACTACAAGCACCTTAAAATCCTACCAAAGAAATATTGTGAAACAATATTATAAATGCGAGGGGTAGGATTCGAACCTACGAAGACACTAAGTCACAGGATCTTAAGTCCTGCCCCTTTGGCCACTCGGGAACCCTCGCATATGTTTTTTTATGATTTTTTTATGGCAATAACATTTAAAAACCTAACGCTAATCACCACTTTTTTAAAGCTATCGAAAAACTTAAATACCCCATTTTCCTCATATAATTACCCATTTCGGTGGGTAGCAGGTTTTGACTTCGGTTTTAATCTGCTTTTTTTTTGACATCTTTATATATACTCCAATATATACTTTAGAGTATAACCTTTCTTTAAATTTAAATTAAATCCACATTCTTAGAAAATAAATTTTCTAATACATTCAATTCCTACGAATTGAAGTCTTTAGAATGTGGTATCTATAACTTATAAAATATTTAGCTTGAATGTGGGAAGCTTAAGCTTGGCTGGGCATAGCTTAAAGATGCAATAAGATATTGGAAACTCCAATTCCTAAAAGTAATTTTTATTTCATATTTTATTACTAAATTACTTTTACTCACACTTTAGTGTGGAGAGGATGTCATGATTTTTAGAAAAAATTATAAATAACAAAATCTTAATTTTATTATGAATAAAAAAGCAACAAGCATTTGGGATATCTTAGCATGGGTAGTGTTAGGATTAATTTTATTATGGTTAATTTTAAAAACTTTTGGAGTTATTAATACACCTGCTTGGTTAGAATATGCCCCCTTATATGGAGCAATTTATCTTGTTGGTTGGCAAATGCATAAACTTGAAACAGTCTTTATCGATGTAAAAGAATTAAAAAAATTTAGAAGAGATACAATAAGTCAAATAAACAATATAAAAACAAATTGTATTAAAAACCACGAAATTTAAACACCTTTTATTTTAGCTGTTTCTATCCACTTATCCTTTTTCTGGCATCCAGAACAAACAAATATAAATTTATTTTTCTTTTTTTCATCTATCGCTTTTAATATAGTTCCATTAAGCTTGCCATAATCTTCTTCAATTCCTTTATTACATATCACACACTTTTTTATCATATTTATAACAAGTCACTAAATTTTATAAACATATCTTTCTTAATTTTTTTATGTTTAGACAACAAATAATAAATTTACTTTTTAAGGAAGTAAAATTAAAAAAAGAGGAAATAACAAAGTTAATTGAAATCCCCCCAGATTTTGAATTTGGAGATTATTCTTTTCCTTGTTTTATTTTAAGTAAAAAACAAAAAAAATCTCCAATAGAAATAGCTGAAAGATTATCTAAAAAAATAAAGACTACCCCAATAATAAACAAAATTCAAGCTAAAGCAGGTTATCTTAATTTTTTCATTAATAAAAATAAATTAGCTAAAGAAATAATCAAAATAAATGCAAACTTTGGAAAAATAAATTTAGGAAAGAAAAAGAAAATACTTATTGATTTTTCAGCACCAAACATTGGAAAACCAATGCATATAGGACATATTCGTTCAACTATAATAGGAGATTCTATGATGAGAATCTATGATTTTTTAGGATACGATACCATTGGGATTAATTATTTAGGAGATATAGGGTTACATATTGGAAAATTAATTGTAGCTTATGAATTATGGGTAAATAAACAAGCATTAAAAAAAGACCCTGTAGCAGAGCTTTTAAGATTATATGTTAAGTTTTGTGGAAAAGAAAAACCTAATTCTAGGGAAGAGATTCAAGAGAATGAATATACCAAGAAAGCAAAACAAGCACTAAAAAAATTAGAACTTGGAGACAAAAAAACAGAAAAAATATTCGAAGACATAAAAAAATATTCTGGGAAAGGATTTAATAAAGTTTATGATATGCTAAATATTGATTTTACAGAAACAATAGGGCAAAGTCAATTTGAAAAAAAAGGAAAAGAAATAGTAATGAATGCTTTAGAGGGTGGAATTGCAAAAAGAGAAAAAGATGGGGCGATTTATATTGAACTCCCTAGAGGCAAGAAATATATTTTAAGAAGCAATGAAACAGCCTCTTATATTACTTATGATTTAGGAGCTGCTTTTGAAAGAGATAAAAAATATAAGTTTGAAAAAATGATTTATGTAACAGACTTTAGGCAAGAACAACATTTCCAAAGTTTGTTTTTAATCTTAAAATTAATGAAATATGATTTTTCAAATAAACTTGTTCATTTGCCATTTGGAACAGTTAAGTTTGGGAAAGAAATTATGGCAACAAGAAAAGGAGATATGATTCTTTTAGAGCATGTTTTAGAGAAAACAATTGAAAAAGCAAAAGAGGAAATAGTAAAAAGAAAAACAAAAGGAAATCCAGAAAAAGTTGGAGTTGGTGCTGTAAAATACATAATTCTTAAAAATGAACCAGCAAGAGATGTTCAATTATCTTCAATATTCTTATGCAAGAGCCTGTTCAATAATTAAAAAAGCAAAGAATTTCAACAAAGGAAAACCAAAAATAGTAAAATTAACAGATAGAGAAATTGAGCTAGTAAAATCAATCTCAAGATTTCCAGGAATAGTTCAAGAAGCAGGAAAACAAATGAATCCTTCTTTAATAGCAAAATATAGTTTTATGCTTGCAAAAATATTTAATGAATTTTATCATAAAGATAAAGTATTAGGAGATAAACATGAAGCATTTAGATTAATGCTTGTGAATTCTTTTAGAACAACTTTAAAAAATGCTTTGCATCTTTTAGGTATAGAGGTTATGGAAGAGATGT
>JAFCDM010000075.1 GCA_017609695.1 Candidatus Pacearchaeota archaeon
ATAGTTTCCAACAACATTTAAAAACTTCTAAAATATAATAAAAACATGATATTAACTAGTAAAATTAGTTTCAACTTTGGGTTTTTCTTTTTTAATTAAAAGTAAGTCTATCTGACTTACTATGCAGTTATTAATTAGTAAAAACTCAAATTAACTAAATTTAAAAAACCCATAATCTATAAGAGATTAGAAATAAGAATACATAAACTAAAACCACAAAAGATAAGGTGATAAGGTAAGCTTAAGTTAATTCCGACATGGCTTAAACCTATTAGATTATAAAAATAATAAAACAAAAAAATGCCAGAAAATACACAAAAAATAATAGAGTCTCTTTCACCAAACGAAAGAAAAATAATCCCTTATTTAGGGGAAGGAGATATAGAAAATATAGATGAAAAAACAGAGTTAGGAAAAACAGCCATACTCCGGGCTCTTGAATTTTTATCAAATAAAGAGTTAGTGAAAATACAACAAAAATCAAGAAAAGAAATTGAATTAGGAATTAATGGGCTCATATATATTAAAAAAGGATTGCCAGAAAGAAGATTAATCAATTTGATTGCTGAAAAATCTTCAATTTCAATGAAAGAAGCTAAAAAATTATCTGAATTAAATGATAATGAATTTAAGGCAGCAATAGGTGTTTTAAAGAAAAAAGCTTTGATTAATTTAATCAATAGCAACATAATTTTACAAGGCAAAAAAGATGAAATAACTAAAAAAAGTTTAGAAGAATTATTTTTAGAATCTTTACCAAAAAATTTAAAAGATTTACAAGTAGAAGAAAAATATGCTTTTGATAATTTAAATTCAAGAAAGAATTTAATTGATGTGCAGGATAAGAAAATAATTGAATTCAATCTAACAGATTTAGGAAAAGAGGTAATAAAAGCAGATTTAAGTAAGACTGAGAATATGATTGAATCTTTAAGTTCTTCAATGATAAAATCTGGTTCTTGGAAAGGTAAGAAATTTAGAACTTATGATATTAAAAGTCCAGTTCCAAAAATATCTGGAGGAAAAAAACATTTTGTTAATCAGGCAACAGATTATGCTAAAAAAATTTGGTTAGAAATGGGATTTAAAGAAATGACTGGAAACTCAATCCAATCTGGATTTTGGAACTTTGATGCCTTATTCACACCCCAAGACCATCCAGTAAGAGAAATGCAAGATACTTTTTTTATTAAAGATAAACAAGCAAAACTTCCTGATAAAAGGATTATAGAGGGAGTAAAAAAAGCGCACGAAGGCAAAATTAAAGGAAGCAAAGGCTGGCAAGAAGATTGGAAAGAACAAGACGCAAAAAAAGTTGTATTAAGAACACACACCACTTGCCTTTCAGCCCAAACTCTAAAAAAAATAGCAGAAAATAAAGAATTTCCTGCAAAATATTTTGCATTAGGAAAATGTTTTAGAAATGAAACAGTTGATTGGAGCCATGGTTTTGAATTTAATCAAACAGAGGGGATTGTCGTAGATGAAAATGCAAACTTTAGGCAATTATTAGGATATTTAAGAGAATTTTTTAGAAAGATGGGCTATGAAAAAATAAGAATTCGCCCAGGTTATTTTCCTTATACAGAACCAAGTCTGGAAATTGATGCATTCCATCCAATTAAAAAGAAATGGGTTGAACTTGGAGGAGCAGGAATGTTTCGCCCAGAAGTAACAATTCCTTTTTTTGGAAAACATATCCCTGTTTTAGCTTGGGGTCCAGGATTTGATAGAATTATTATGGAATTCTTTAAAATAAATGATTTAAGAGAAATGTATAAAAATGATATAAATAAATTAAGAGAAACAAAGGTTTGGGATAAATGAAAGCATTAACACTAAAACAACCTTGGGCAGAACTAATCCTACAAGGAAGAAAAAGAATCGAATTAAGGAAATGGAACACTAATTTTAGAGGAGAATTTCTAATTCATAGTTCTAAAAACCCAGATTTAAAATCAATGAAAAGATTTAGATTAAAAAATCTTCCTAATGGATTTATTCTTGGAAAAGTAGAATTAAAAGATGTAAAAACTTACCAAGATGATGAAGAATTTTCCAAAGACAAAAATCTTCATCTTGCTGAAGAAAAATGGGGAAATAAAGGATTTATTTTAGAAAATCCTCAAAGGATTAAAAAAATTCATTGTAGGGGCAATCTTGGTTTTTGGGAATTTAAAAATAAAATAAAATGACAATCTTAACACTTGATAGAAAAAAACTTGAATCTAAAATAGGAAAAATAGATGAAAAAATGCAAAATAAGATAAGTATGTTTGGGACTCCAATAGAAGAAGTTACAGAAACAGAAGTTAGTGTAGAGGTTTTCCCAAATCGCCCAGACTTATTATCTTTTGAAGGATTAGCTCGGGCCTTAGTTGCTTTTTTAAAAAAACCAAAAATATTAAAATACAATGTAGAAAAACCAGAAAAAGACTACAAAGTTATAATTGATAAATCAGTAAAAAAAGTAAGGCCTTTTACTGCTTGTGCAATTGTTAAAAATTTAGATTTTGATGATAAAAAGATTAAAGAAATAGTAGATTTACAAGAGAAATTACATGGAAGTTATGGAAGAAATAGAAAAAAAATTGCAATAGGAGTATATCCTTTAGAAGTAATTAAACTTCCGATTAAATTTTTAGCAAAAAAACCAGAGGACATTAAATTCCAACCTTTAGAATTTCCAAGAGAGATTAATGCAAGACAAATCCTTTCTCAACATCCTGCTGGTAGAGAATATGGTAATTTATTAAAAGATTGTGAAGTTTTTCCTATTTTTGAAGACGCAAATAAGGAAGTTTTAAGTTTACCTCCGATAATCAATTCTCATAAAACCGGGAAAATAACAGAAAAAACAAAAGAGATTTTTATTGAATGCTCGGGATTTAATTTAGAATTTCTTAAAAAAACACTAAATATGATTGTTTGCACATTAGCAGATATGGGTGGGAAAGTTTATGCAATGGAGATTCAGGATAAAAATAAATATCTTTCACCAATCCTTGAACCTGAAAAAATCAATTTGTCAATAGGATGTATTAATAAAAATTTAGGGTTAGAGTTATCTGAAAAACAAGTAAAAGAATTATTAAGTAAAATGGGGATTGATTATGAAAAAAATACAGCTTTTATTCCAGCATATAGAACTGATATTCTCCATGAGATTGATTTAGCAGAGGAGATTGCAATCGCTTATGGGTATGATAATTTCAAACCAGAGATTCCTGAAATTAGCACAATTGGAGAAGAGGATAAAACAGCAATACTTAAAAGAACTATGGCTGAAATTTTAGTTGGTTTAGGATTTCTTGAAATTTCCACATACCATTTATCTACAAAAGAAAAACAATTTAAAAAAATAGGAATTAAAGACTTTAAAACAAAAATGATTGAGGTTCTTGATTCAAAAACAGAAAACAATATTTTAAGAAATTCTCTTTTAGCAAACTCCATTCAAATTTTATCAGAAAATTCAGATGCATCATATCCTCAAAAAATATTTGAGCTTGGGAAAGTATTCAACCAAGATGAGAACACAGACACACAAATAGGTGAAACTGAAAAACTTTGTATTTCATTATGTTATGAAAAAGCTAATTTTACTGAAATAAAACAAGTTTTAGATTATTTAACAAAAATGTTAGAAGATGTGGAGAAATAATCCTTAATAACAAAGTAATTGGGGTAATTGGAGAGATTTCTCCAACAGTTTTAAAAAACAATAAGATTAAAATGCCAACTGCTTGTTTGGAGATTGGTTTAGGATTTAAAGAATTCTCTTAATTTAGAAGGAACTTCCCCAAACTCTTCTTCAAAAGCTATTCTTGCTTCTTCTTGAATTCTTTTTGAAAG
>JAFCDM010000003.1:0-13718 GCA_017609695.1 Candidatus Pacearchaeota archaeon
AATGTTAAACTTCCTTTTCCCCTAGCTTGTTGTGTTATTCGTTTTCCCATTCACAAGAAACCTAAGGTTTCTTCCAAGTAATCTTCCTCAATAAGGGATTTTCTTTGAAAACCCTTAACTAAATTGCTATGCAATTTAGGATACCAAGCAGCTAAAGCTCGGCCTTCTTGGACATCTGCCTTTCGGTTATTAAATTTATTTAGTTTAAATATCATTTTATATCATCCCCAACTTTGTTGCAATATCAATTGCAGGATTTTTTGTATTTAATCTAATATAAGCTATTTTTTTATTTTTTCTAATTAAAGTGTTAATTGAATCTACTTTAACTTTAAATGCTTCTTCAAATTCTTTTTTTATTTCTATTTTTGATTTTCTTCTATCTACTTCCATAACTAGAGTATTATCTATTTCAATTAATCTTACTGCTTTTTCAGTTGTTATTGCTTTCATCTTTTCTTCTCCTTATTTTCCTTTTTAATATTGAATTGCTTAGACTTAGTTGTTTTATTTCTTACTCCCTTTTCGCTTCCTGTTTTATTAGATATAAGTTTTCTTTTTTCATTTGCAAAATCTTCTAATTCTTTAATAGCATCTTCACTAAAAATAGTTAATCTTGCTCCATTTGAAGCCAAATCACTAACAATTAATTCATCTGATTTAATAATCTCAATTCCTTGCATTTTCTTTTTTCTATTTTTTCCAATAACAAATAATAATCCAGAGTTTTTTTTATATTTTCTCCCTCTCATTTTTCCTTTTCCAGGCCTCACGGCTTTTTTTTGAATTGCAATATCATATAAATCTCCTAAAATTTTCTTTAAAGATTCTAAGAAATCTTTTGTTTTCAAACCAAAGATTTTCTCTTCAACAATTAAAGGTAATTTAATTTTAATCTCTTTATCTTCTAATGAAGCATATTTCTTTTTAATTTCATTAGTAGAGGAAATATAAGTTAATGCTGAAAGTAAAGCTTTTTTCAATTCTTTTTTATTGATTTTCTTTAAATTAACACTTGCTTTTGGAGGGTGTGCTCTTCTTCCACCTTTAACTGAGGGGATAATTGCACCTTGCCAAGAAAATTGAGTTCCCCGTCTCCAGAAAATCTTTCTAGGAACTCTTGATAATCCTCTTCCTCTATCTGATTTCCAAGAATGCCTTGTATGTCTTACATTTCCAGAGGCAGACCGGTCCATTCCCGCCCTATATTTTGGGGAATAAGCTTGTTTTGATTTTTCAGATTCAACAACCTTACAAATAATGTCTTCTCTTACTGGTTCTTCAAATAAGTTTGTTTCAATTTCTTTTGTTTTCTTTCCGTTTATATCTAATATTTGTGCTTTCATCTTAAACCGCCTTTACTTTTATTCCATTCCAAGTTTTTGGAACTTTTTTAATTAGTTTAGGTCTAGTATATCTATAAGGCCTCTTAACAATTACCTCTATAAATTTTGGTTTATCATTTTTATCTAAAGCTAAGTAAACAAAACAAGGGATTTCTTCCTTTTCAAGTTTTTTCATGAATTGTGTTAATATAGCTTTCATCTTAACTCCAAAAATTCATAATTTTTTTTAATTTGTTTTTTACTCTTTCTCAAAGGTGATGTGATTAATAATTGTCTTTTAACAGGCCCCTGAATGCTTCCTCTTAAGATAATATATTCTGTTTTAATCTTACCAAAATATTTGAATCCTTGTTTAGGGTTAATTTCTTTTTCACTTATATTTCCAATAGCAATTACTTTATTATTATAAACCGCCCTTGTAAAAAAACCCATTTGTCCAGCCATAGGTTGCATAAACTCAACTCTTGCAGGATGCCATGAACCTCCAGTTCCAGGCCCTCTAACTCCTTTTTCTGATTTATGGCTTCTTAATGCTAATCCAAATCTTTTTGTTGGCCCTTGAGTTCCTTTTCCGCGGGTTACACCCCTAACATCAACAATCTCTTCATCTATAACATCTTTAACAGAAATCTCTTTTGTAAGATTTTCCTTGATAAAATTTAATTTTTCACTAAGATTGCCAGAAACACCTATTTCAGCTATATCTGGAGTTTTTTTAATATTTGTTTTTTTAACTTGCGAATAAGCAATTATTCTAACATTATCAAAATCCCCTTCTTTAAAATCCTCTATCTTTTTCTTTCTTTCTTTCGGAAGTTTTATTTTTCTTTTTAATTCTTTATCTATATTTTCATTTACAACCTCTCCAATCAATCTTCTATTTTTATAAAATCTTATAGAAAAAATTTTCATTGTAGGACATTCAATAATTGTAACAGGAATTGTAATTTTTTTACCTTTTGTTAATGAATGAGGAGTATTATCTTTGACAAAGGCAGATTTCATTCCAACTTTGTAACCTATAAATCCTAAAAGTTCAACCCCTTCTTTAGAAATAGGATTCCAATTAACTCTGGGTAAGAGTTTTTTTGCTCTTACTCGCGGATAAAACTGCAAACTTCCTTTTCTTGGTCCTGCTTTCTTTGACATTTTTGTTTGTTTTTAATTTATTCCCCTATACTCTAAACCTTTAAGCCATACATTCACAAGCTTAATCTCTCCTTACATCACCTTTCTATTTTATAAGATATCAGTTTTCCTAATATTTTTAATTTTAAACTACTAACTCTCTGTCATAATCTTACTTTCAGAAAGAATTCTACAACTTTCTGAACCTGTTAGTAAAAACCAACTGTTATCAGTAAATCTTATGAATATCCGAGAAATACATCATTTATAAAGGTTACTACACCCAATTTGTCCTTATTTATTTTTATAATTGAGAGCTTATCTTTTTCTTATTTTAGGATTTCCAGCCTCATATCACAATCTTCAGGAATTAATTTTATTCTACACATAGCTGTGCCATTATAATCTGAGATTGGAGACTTAAATTTCCCAACCCAGATTCCGTTTTTTAATGTAAATGTATAATCAAATACTTGTGCATTATCTTCATATTGTTTTTTAAAATTTAAGAATTCTAAACCCATAGCTCCAGTTATTTTAGAAATCCCATAACAGTCTGCAAGCAGGCCTTTTATCTCCTTAACTTGTTTATCTTCGCCTCTAATAAAGACTTGTCTATCTTTGCCTTTGAAGAAGTAACCCCCATAAGAGATTTTTAAAGATTCTTGAGAAAAAGTTCCAGTTATTGAATGTAACTCTGCCATATCTTATTTATCTTCTTTTATATTTTATAAAGATTTAGGTAATAGAAAACATTAAACCCTCTACTAAACCTCAAAATCTCTCTCCTCTTGACTTTCTTGCTTATCAACTTTCAATTTTCTAATAATCTTCCCCTTCTTTTTTGCAAAAAGCCTTATTTTTTCAAAATCTTTTTCTCCATCTGGAATAATTATGTCTTTGATTTCAAAAGTATGGGAAATTTTACATTTCCTACATTCAGGCAACATAAATGTCTCTTTAAATTTTTCCCAATATTTTAAGTCTGCCTCAATCTGGCAAAATTTATCATCAACTTTCCCCTCTGACTTACCTGGTTTTGGGAGTCTTTTTTTAATCTTAAGAACAACCCCTTCTGCTTCGCCATCTAATAACATAGCATATGCTTTATCTTTAATTTCTCTTATTTTTTCTAAATCAATTTCAGACACATCATATTTAAAAATTCCTTTCTTTTTCTTTTCATTATCTAAATCTAATTTCTCCCTACTTAATATAATCCCAGAGAATTTAATATCTGCCAACTCTAATGTAAAACTAACAAAATCATTTGCCCACTCAAAACTTCCTTTAAGTTTTATTTTAGAGGTTTTTTGCAAATTTAAAACAGCCCGATTTCTAAATTCCCCTTTACTAAATCTAACAAATTGATAATGTGCTTCTTCACCATTCCCTTCCCAAATTTTTTTTATAAAACAATCCATATTTAATTTTATTTTTTTTAATTTATAAATCTTACTTTTTAAGATATTTTCTATTTTGATAATTTAATAAACTTTAGAGCTATAACCAAACTCAACAATCTAATAAATTCAGTATCTTCTTCTCCCATTATTGTTTATTCATTTTTTATATTATTCTAAACATTATAAAACATATTTTACAGAACAACATTTATAAAGAAATCTCCCCTAAATAAAATATGTTAAGTAAAGAAAATTTTAAAGATATAATCACTATAGCCCTTGTAATAGGGCTTTTTATATTAGCAATTATGATTGTAAAACCTGTTGCATATTCCATTTTTTTTGGAATTTTATTAGCATATATTTTTTATCCATTATACAAATACATTTTATCAAAATTAAAAAATGAAAACATTTCAGCTATATTAATTTGTTTAGGATTAGTCGCAATAATTTTATTCATAGTTGGTTTTGCTTTAAGTTCTTTAGCAAATCAAGCAATAGAACTTTATCTTTATCTACAAGGGGCTGATTTATCTACTACAATAACTCAGGCACTTCCAGATTTTTTATCTTCTGAGTTTTCAACAACCCTGGCAAATTCTATAAACTCTTTTATTTCTAATCTTCTTGCTAATTCTTTAAGTAGTTTTACCTCATTTATTCTAAATCTACCAATATTAATCTTTCAATTAATCATTGTTGTTTTTGTTTTCTTTTTTTCATTAAGAGATGGAAAAAAAGCAGCAGGATATATTAAATCATTATCTCACTTAGGAAAAGAAACACAAGAGAAATTTTTTAGACAATTTAAAGACATAACTAATTCTGTTTTAATAGGGCAGATTGTCATCGGTATATTACAAGGGATAGTGGCTGGAATAGGGTATTTTATCTTTGGAGTTCAAAATGCTCTTATCTTAACTTTATTAACAATGCTTGTAGGAATAATCCCTTTAATTGGTCCAACTTTAGTTTGGATACCTGTTACTATTTACTTATTCATTGCAGGAAGAACAGGAGCAGGAATTGGATTATTACTATATGGTTTAGTTATAATTTCATGGATAGATGTGATTGTTAGGCCTGTGATAGTTTCAAGAAAAACAGAATTAAATTCTGTAATTGTGATTATAGGGATGGTTGGGGGACTTTTTGTATTTGGAGTTTCAGGATTAATAATTGGGCCTTTAGTTTTAGCATATGTCCTATTAGTTTTAGAACTTTACAGAAAAAAAACTCTTGGACAAGACTTAGTTTTTAAAAAAGTAGAAGAGCCAAAAATAAAAAAATTGATTTGAATTTTAAAATAAAGAAAAGATAAATATAAAAACTGATTTCTATTTTTTATTAAGTAAGATATTGGGGGTAAATTAAAAGAGGTAAAAATGAAATTAAAAGTAAAAATTTTAAAATTCCTAACTGGAAGACCAGTCTGTATGATTCATAAAAAAACAGCTCGAGAAATGAGCCTTCATATTGATAATAGGGTTTATGTTAAAAAAGCAAACAAAAGGATAATTTCTATTGTTAATACTATTGAAGGAATAATATCTCCAAAAGAAATCGCAGTTTCTAATGCAGTAATTAAACATTTAAAATTAAAAAAAGGAGATATGGTGGAGGTAGAAATAACAGAGAGTCCAAAAAGTATTAATTTAATTAAAAAGAAATTAAAAGGAGAAGAATTAGAAAAACAAGAAATTGAAGAAATTATTAGGGACATCTCGCATAATGCCCTAAAAGAAGCAGAAATCGCTTTTTTTATTTCTGCTTTGAATAGTCAAGGGATGTCTTTAAATGAAACTAAAAACCTGGTAACTGCGATGGTTAAAACAGGGAAGAAGCTAAAATTAAAGGGGAAAGTTGCAGACAAGCATTGTATCGGAGGAATTGCTGGAAATAGGACAACACCATTAGTAGTCTCAATATGTGCCTCAGCAGGGCTAATAATGCCTAAAACCTCTTCAAGAGCAATAACAAGTGCTGCTGGAACAGCAGATGTAATAGAAACAATAGCAAAAGTAGATTTTTCAGTAAAACAAATTAAAAAAATTATCCAAAAAACTAATGCTTGTTTAGTTTGGGGAGGGGCATTAGGTTTAGCTCCTGCTGATGATAAAATAATAAAAATAGAAAGAATAGTAAAGGTAGATTCAACAGCACAACTTATTGCAAGCATTCTTTCTAAAAAAATTTCAGTAGATAGTGATTATATTTTAATTGACATTCCTTATGGTAAATCTGCGAAAGTAAACAAAAGACAAGCAAAAAAACTAGAAATTAGATTTAAAAAATTAGGAAAAAAATTTGGATTAAAAATAGAAGTTATTTTAACAGATGGGAGAGAGCCAATTGGAAATGCTATTGGCCCAGTTTTAGAAATAAATGATATAATTAAAATTTTAAAAAGAGAATCCAATGCCCCAAAAGATTTAGAAGAAAAATCAATCTTACTTTCAGGAAAATTACTTGAAATGACTGGCAAAGCAAAAAAAGGAAAAGGAATAAAATTAGCAACAGAAATCCTTAATTCAGGAAAAGCATTTAAAAAATTTGAACAAATAATAAAAATCCAAAAAGGAAAAGTAAGAAAAATTAATCCTGGAAAATATATTTATAATGTTTATGCTAAAAATAATAAAAAGATTAAAAGTTATGATAATAAATTGATAAATGGTCTTGCAAGATTTGCTGGATGCCCACAAAATAAAGCAGCAGGAATTTATCTTCATAAAAAAGCTAAACAAAAAATCCAAAAAGGAGATAAGATTTTGACGATTTATGCAACCTCTAAAGAAAAATTAAAACATGCCATCAAATTTTATAATAAAAATAAAAAATTAATGATTGAATTTTGAATAAAATAGATAATCCTTATAAATTTTTAAATTATTTTTTCTGGTTCTTGATTTTTTCTTAAATATTCAAGAAAGTCTTCATAATCCCTAATATAATCCCCTGTTTGGATAAGGTGTTCATAAGAATCTGATGCAATTGCAAAGATAGTAGTGCCTTTGGAAAAATCTTTAAAACCATGCCATATCCCTGGACCAATGAATATACCTGTGTCTGGACTATTCAAAACAATTTCTTTTTTCTCTTTACCATTATCTAAAAGACAAGTAGCAGTTCCCTTAAAAATAAAAACCTGTTTCAACTTTTTATGTGCATGAGGTCCTCTTACTTCTTTTGGATTCCCAATGTCATAAATATAATAAACTCTTTTTATTTCAAAAGGGATTTCATTTTCCCCTTCAAAAAAAGATAGATATCCTTTTTGCGAGTCTCCAAATGCCTTTTTCTTTATTAAATAACAATTATCAAAAATTTTTATTTTTTCCATTTTTTAATTACTTCAATAATATAATTAACCTCTTTTTCTGAAAGATTGTGGTGAAGCGGTAGATTTACTAATGTTTCATTTACTTTTTCTAGATTTGGTAAATCATCTCTCAATCCCCCAAATACAGAATGTTTATCATTTCTCCAGTTATGAATTGTAGCCCCAATTCCCTTAGCCCTCATATACTCTAAAAATCTAGTTCTATTCTTAACATGTATTGCGAACATCCAATTTGCATGGGTTTTATTAGGATTATTTTCCAATAATTCAATTTGAGAAACTTCTGCTAATTGTTCCCTATATCTTTGGGCAATTTTAGCTCTTTTTTTAAGTAGAAAATCAAAATATTTTAACTGTTCAATACCAATTGTAGCAGAGATATTATTCATATGATACTTAAATCCTGGTTCTTTAATGTCTTCACAAGGATCTTCTGATAGGGTTTTTTTTCTTTTTGCACGATCTATTCCATACCACTTTCTTCTTTCAGCTTCTTTATATTTATCATCATCTAATATAGAAAGAAAACCACCATCACCAGTAGTTATATGTTTAATTGCTTGAAATGAAAAAACAGTATAAGGAGAAATAGTTCCTATTTGTCTCCCTTTATATTTTGCTCCTAAAGATTGTGCAGCATCTTCTACAACAGGTAAACCATGAGCATTTGCTATCCTATGAATTTCATCCATATCACAAGGGTATCCCCCCCAATGAACACAAACAATCGCCTTTGTTTTATCTGTTATTCTATGTGCAATATCTTCTGGATTAATATTAACTGTTTCATGTTTTATGTCTGCAAAAACAGGGGTTGCATATTGTTCTAATATTGCAGTATTTGTGGCAAGAGCAGTATAAGGTGTGGATATAACTTCATCTCCTGGACCAACCCCGATTAATGATAAAGCAAGTCTTAATGCTGAAGTCCCTGAATTTAAAGCAACACAATTTCTAATGTTAAATTTTTCAGAAATTTTTTTTTCAAATTCTTTTACTTTTTCTCCCTCCCCAATATATCCAGAAAAAAGGGTTTTTAATAAAGGTTCTTTTACAGAATCTGGCATATGCACACTAAAGGGGGAAATCATTTTTTCTCTTTTTAAAATTTTAATAAAATAATTAAAACTTATTATTTAAAGATTTGGGTTGTTAAAAGGGTGAATACAACAAAAGAAAAATTTAAATAATCAAATAATCAAAAAAAGATAATGAATAAAACTAATTTTACATTTAAAAAAATTAAATAATCTAAAAGAGCACCCACTAAATTTCCAAAATGAAAAAACCATCAGTTTCAATAATTTTGCCAACTTATAACGGAGATGAACTTATAGAAGAATGTTTAAATTCCATAAAAAAACAAACCTTTAAAGATTATGAATTAATAATTTTAGATGATTGTAGCAAAGACAATACACAAAAAATATTGAAAAAAAAAGGTTATAAATTCATTATAAATGAAAAAAATCTTGGATGCACAAAAAATTTTAATAAAGGGATGAGTCTTGCAAAAGGAGAGTTTATTTTCACCATAGATCAAGATGCAGTTTATGATAAAAACTGTTTATATGAATTAATGAAAACCCTTAAATCAGATAATAAAATAGGGATTGCAGGCCCAAAATGTTATTATTATAAAGAAAAAAATAAAATTAGAGCAATAACTCTTGAGATAAATCTTTTAACAAGCAAGGCAAAGATTGTTGGAAGAGATCAAATAGACAAAGGGCAATTTGATAATTTAAAAGAAATTAATGCAACAGGAATGGGGAGCATGCTAATAAAAAAAGAAGTGTTAGAAAAAGTAGGATTTCTACCAAAAGAGTATATCATGTATTATACAGATATGGATTTTTGTTTTAGAGTAAAAAAAGCAGGATACAAAATCGTTCTTTCAAAAGCAAAATTTTGGCATAAAAAACAAGAAAATGATCAAATTAGTGAAACCCAATTTAAAAATATTCTAAAAGATAAATTAACTTTTATGAAAAGAAATTCAAAAGCATATCCTTTATTTCTAATAATCTTTCTTTTTTACACCCCCCTTAAGATTTTAAACAAACCCAATCTTCTTAGAGTATTTTTAAATGTAATCCTTAATAAAAAATAAAGATATAAAATTCTTTCTCAGGTTTTACTTATGGTAATTTAAAACAATGTCTTTGAACATAACTCTCTCTACCCAAATCAGTTGAGTGATAAACAGTTCTATAGCCTCCTTTATCAATACAAAGAAAACCCACCCTTATTTTTGCTCCGACAAGCTCAAGCTCATCTTTAGAGAATATAGATTCTGGGTCTTTTAATCTTTGATTGATTTCTTTTACCTCGTTTTCCATATTAAAAACATAAAAATCAAACTTTTAAATATTTATATTATCTAAAATAACTCTTTAATATAAGATATTATGAATAGAATTCAAGAACTTAATATGCATCTGTTTTAGTTTTTTTAATTCACTTTTATCTTTTTCCATTTTTTGAATTAATTCAAAACCCCTCTGCCCACCAATAACTTGAGGAATAATAACATAATCTGCTCCCTTGTCATACAATTTTAAAGCTTCACTAATTCTACGAGCAGTAACAAAAATCAGAGCCTTTGGATTTAATTTTTTTATCTTTTTTATTAATAACAAATTGTCTTCAATATCTGGGATAGTGCTTATTATTATTTCTGCTTTCTTAAATTCTGCTTTTTCAAGAACTTCATCATTCATAAAATCTCCATAAATACAAGGAACTTTTTTCTTAATCAAGGATTTAATTATTTCAGGGTTATAGTCTATGATTAAGGGCACTTTGTCTTTATCCTCAAATTCTTTTAAAAATAAACTTCCCATCCTATGACATCCAAAGATTATAACTCTTTTTTTATCTTTTTCAAGATATTCTAAATTTTCTTTTTTAGCTTTGACAAATCCAAAAATATTCAAAGGCCAGGAAAACCATCTAAAAAGATTTTTTTCATAGGTTACTAAATAAGTTGTAAAAGACATGGTTAGGATAGTTAATAAAACCAAAGTGCTAAATAAACCAGCACTAACATGCCCTAAAGTAAATCCTAAAGTAATAATGATTAAGGAAAATTCACTTGTTTGTGCTAAGGCATTTCCAGTTAAGAAAGAAGTTCTTTTTTTATAACCAAAGATTCTAATTAAAAACATTATAATTAATGGTTTAAAAATTATTACAAGCCCTAATAAAACAAAAAATAATAACATAAATTCTTTTGAAATTAACTGCAATTGCATTCCTAATGCAACAAAAAATATTACTGCAAAGAAATCCCTTAAAGGAGAAATCTTCCCCTGTATCTCTGTTTTATAATCTGAATTAGCCAAACAAACACCTGCAAAAAAAGCCCCAATAATTAAAGATAATTCAGCAAAAAAAGCCCCAATAGCAAATAAAAACAAAAAAGAGAGGGAAACTAATAATAATAATTCTTGATTCTTAGCTGCACTTTTTAAAACAGGATTAATCACCTTAGTTAAAATTAGTGCAATAATTGCAAAAAGTCCGGCTTTGGCTAATGAAATTAAAATACTATTAAAGGAAAAATCACTAGTAAGGAGAGTTAATGCAATAATCGCAGCAATATCTTGAATAAGCAAAATACCAAGAATCATTCTTCCATGAAGGCTATTCAACTCTCTTTTATCAGATAATAATTTAATAACAACCATGGTGCTACTAAATGCCACCACTAATCCGATATATATTGGAGCTTTACCAGTAAAACCAAGCCATAAAGATATTAAAAAACCAACGAAAAATAAAAGAGCTATTTGTAATGTCCCACCTATAGATGCTGCTTTCCCAACTTCTTTTAATTTTCTAAATTTTATTTCAAGTCCTGCAGTAAAGATTAAAAAAGCAACCCCAATTTCTGAAAGAGAAGTTATTAAATGAGGATCTTGAATTAAACCAAAAAATAAAGGGCCAAGTAAAATCCCTGTAAAAATATATGCGGGGATTAAAGGTTGTTTAATTATTTTAATTAAAAAAGCAAAAAATGCAGCAACAATTATCATAATCCCAATTTCCACCAAAACAAGGATATTGCTTGGAACAGTGGACATAAAATTTTGTACAAGATTAAATATAATCATTTTTTTACACTCTTTTTCAAATTAAAATATAGAGAGAACTATAAAAAGATTTCTAAAAATTCAAAAACAAAATAAAACAAGATCTTATAAAATAGTAAGGAAATAGAATGAAAGCTTAAGCTAAACCCTTTAAACTTAAAATATTAAAAAGATTATTAGTATCAAAGCAAGTCAAAACATTATAAAATAACCCGATTATAACAAATTATCTCAACTATATTTTTAAACTTACAACTCTTAAAAAATTTATGGATAGTTTAGATAATTATATACAGCAAATAGCAGATTATGTCAAAGAAAATTTAACTAAAGGATATACAGTTGATGCCTTAAAATTTTCTTTAATAAATCAAGGGTATTCTAAGATTTCTATTGAAAGAGCAATTGATTTAGCAAATAAACAGCTTGCAGAAAAAGCCCCGATTATGAAGGAAAAACCACAAATAACATTTAAAGTAATAAATGAAGAAAACACTCCTATTGAAGTTTTTGAAAAAAAATCTAAAAAATTTTCCTTAAAAAAAATCTTCGGGTTTTTTGAATGATGTTTAATGAAAATCACACCAATAGCAGACATTTATCCATTAATCTCTTTAACCATTAAAATTTTATAATAAAAACAAAAAATTATTTTTTCTTTATCTTAAAGATGATAAATAAGACAACTAATATAACTATTAGGATTATCCAAAACCAACCATTAGTTAAAAACCCTTTTTCTGCACTTAATTGTCCTCCAGAAGAGGCAGAGGTAGCTTTTTGTACACAAGCACCATTTACACATCCATTTGGACAATCATAATAATCAACTTCCATAGCTTTGAATTGATTATCTGAACAATAATGTTCTCTTAATTGAATACTATCTATACAATAATCTGTAACCTTTACTGAGACACCTTTTTGAACTGTTCCTTGAACAGTATACACTTTTCCCCCATCACTATCTACACAAGGAATTGAAATTGCACTACCACTAAACTTAGGGATAATATAGATTAAACCAACTATAACTAAGATTAAAATTATTACAATTGTTAAATCCTCTTTTTTAATTGTCATATTCAAATTAAGGATATAGGGTTTATAAATGTTTTTATGATTTTAGCTTTTCTAAAATTTTCTGATTAATAATGACAATGTGTCCAATATCTCTTACATATTTATATTTTAAAAGAATCTGTCGTCGATTAAATCTCTTGTCAAGTTTTATTTTTAAACTTTCAACTTTATAATCCTCTAAAAAAACATTTACAACTTTTCCAATATATTCTCCATCATCTGTATAAACTTTCTTTTTAATTAAACCCTTAAGATTACTAATAACATTTTTGCTTCTTTGTTTATTTTCAATAATTATTTTAATATTTTTTCTATGCAAAAAAAGGATTAAACCTAAAAAAAGAAGAACCAACAACAAATAAAACATCCCTCCGACTCTTTGGGATATAGAATAACCAATAACATTTCCAGTTATTTTATTTCCACTAAGAAAGACAATTCCTCCAAACCCAAACCCCACAATCATCATGATTTTTAAAAAGCCTGAATTTGATTTTCTTTTTAGTTTAATATAAATAATTAAAACACTAATTAATAAAATAATTGTAATAAAAATAATTATATAGTAAATCAATTCCCCCGAACGCTGAGATGAAAAAGATTCTTGTTTAATTTCTTTTTTTGCTTGGATGGTTCTTAAAGCTTTTGCATTATAACCTCCATAACTTGCTTGAACATAAAAGTCATAAACATCTTCATTGATATTTTCTGGGAAAAATAATTGAGTTTCTTCAGTTTTTTCTTCAAAACTACCAAAGTAAAGGGTATCAAAACCAGAAGTTATTTTTTCATTATTTTTTTCAACCCAAAAATCAATAACTACATCACCATTAATATCTGCCATACCTTTAATAAAATAAGTAAAATTAAAAAATTGTCCAAGTTTGATTGGAGAATCTACTTTTATTATTTTAACATCAAAGAATTTTATACAAGTATAATTATAACAAGAATATCCTTCTTCACAATCTTCATTTGTTTCACATTCTCTAACAATAGCCCCACCTCCTCCCCCTCCAGGAGTTGTTGCATTAGTTGCAGGAGGAGATTCAATAGTAAATCTAACAAAACTATAATTAATATTCCCAGAACTATCATTTGCCCAAATAGTTATATTATGCTGTCCAATCTCCCAAGTAACACTAGTTATATTCCCACAACTTGCTAAAGTTGTATTTAAAACATATGTATCATTAGAATACCAACAAGTATCTATGTTAATATCAGAATGAGTATAATTAATATTTAGGGTTGTATCTGTGGTATTTGTATGATTTAAAGGAGAAGAAATATTCATATTTGGAGGGGTTAT
>JAFCDM010000003.1:13755-18182 GCA_017609695.1 Candidatus Pacearchaeota archaeon
ATATTCACACAACTTGCAAGAGTTGTATTCACAGCATAAGTATCATTTGAATACCAGCAAGTACTTATATTAAAATCAGAAGTTGTATAATTAATATCTGTCATATTATCAGATGAATTAGTATTATTTGAAGGAGAAGAGATATTTATATTTGGGTTGGTGTCTATTGTAAATATAATAAGCGAAGAATTAATATTATTTGCAGAATCATTTACCCATATTGTAACATTTTGTTCACCTTCTGTCCAATTAATCCCTGTAATATTCACACAACTTGCAAGAGTTGTATTTACAGCATAAGTATCATTTGAATACCAACAAGAATTTAAATGAGTATCATTTCTTGTATAATTAATATTAAGTTTAGTATCTTTTGTATTTGTATTATTTGAAGGATAAGTTATATTAATATCTGGGTAAATTGTATCAACTATGAATATAACATAGTCTTTTGATGCATTATAAGAAGTATGATTTGCCCAAACAATTACTGTGTTGCTTCCTTCTTCCCAACTAAATTCTTGATTAGGGGTAAAAGTATTATTATTGGTTCCAGAATCATTACTATACCACCAAGTGTCTATTACCCCACTAGCAGAGGCATTTAAATAAATTGTTTCATTATCATAAAATTTATTTGTTGGGCTTTGTATTGTTATCTCTATTGCTGGTGCCAAAGGTAAATAATCAATATTATTTGTGCCAATAGTATAATTAGTGTCGCAAAAACCATCAAAATTAGTATCATTACAAATATCACTATGCCCAGTTCCAGTTAACAAAGCCCAATAATTACCCCCAATTTCAATATCTCCACCATAAATAGGAATCCCTGATTGTTGAGTAGTATTCCAATAATTTGTGTTTGTTCCTGAAAAATAAACATTCCCTGTATTATTAAAAAAATTATTATATATGATATTATCTTCTGCAGATGGTCCAACTAAAAATCCATGAAAACACCCAGTAATTATATTTTCTAAAAAATAATTTAATCCTTTATGGTGGTAATCATATATACAAGAACTTCCTAAACTTATATCATTTCCCCTGATTATATTTCCAGATGCATCGTCAGGATGACGATATTCAAGGCTTATTCCTCTGCTTCCGTCTATAATAGTATTATTTGTAAGATTATTATCTTGACTTCCATAAAGATAGATTCCAGTATATCCCTCTACAAGATTAAAAGTATTATTTATAATTCTATTTCCAGATGCTCTTCCTAAATAAAGTGTATCAACATACCAATCACTAAACATACAATTTTTAATAGTAATATTTGTAGTTTCCATAGGATTTCTTGAAACATAAACCCCCCCATTAATATTACTTGTAGAATCAGCATCAATTTTATGTCCTTGACAATCCAAACTAATATCATTTACACTAATTAGAATACACTGGGCAGTATTTGAGTTTAGGATATCATCAGTCATGATATAATTAACACTTGCTTCATTTATAGTCCCACATTCAGTGATGTTAGGTGAACTTGAATTATAGACTACAGACTGGGCTAAAGGCAAAAAAATAATTCCAAACAATAAAATTAAGATTGTCTTATTCATTTTTCACACCCCATAATCAATTTAATCTTCTTCCCAGAATATTCTTTAGGAATAATCACATGAGCCCCAGTTCCAAAATTAGATGCTTTCCTTTCAAGAATTTCACTTTTGAAAAAATCAATTTTAATTTCCTTACCTATTATTTTACTTTTTCCAAAAAGAATTTTAACTTTTTTATTAGAATGTTCTTTAGGAATAATTACATGGGCCCCGGTCCCAAATTTAGAGGCAGTTTTTTCAAGAATCAAAAAATCTCCAAATTTAACTAAAATCTCTTTTTTAAGCATATATATTAAATATATATGTAGTTTATAATTCTTTCTTATTATTTACAGTCTTGGTAATCATACTAAATCTGTTACAATTTTTACAAAGTGGAATTTCATTTATCCTGCCTTGCAAAAGATATTGAATCATTTTTTTCCTTTTTTTACCATAATAAATAGAATATAAATCTTGTTTATACAAATTTCCAAGAACACATACCCCATTTAAGTCTGAACAACAAGGAAGAACATCTCCATTTTGCAATAAAACAAATCCTTGCATTAAAGCCAAACAAATACGGGGATTAGGTCTAATAAATTTAAAATCTTTCGGATATTTTATATTTATCTGTCCGATGCAAGTAGAAGGATAAGTTAATCTGTAAGTATCAACAGAATTAAGAATTGTTTTAAAATCTTTTTCCATCCAATTAATATTTAATGGTTTTTTTAAATCAATAAGGCAGATAATTTTCATTTTGATTTTTCCTTTGTTAATTTTTTTAAAATTCAAAATATTTTTTAATAAAATCTCTAATTTTGTTCCCCTTCTAATCTCTTCAAGCTTTTCTTTTGAGCCACCATCAACACTAAATGTAATCTCATCTAAAATATCTAAATCAATTATTTGTTTAGCCAATTTTTCGTTTAAAAGCATAGCATTTGTTACTATTTCTATTTTCAAACCTTTTTTCTTTTTATATCTTTTAATTATTTTCAACATTTTAATAAGATTTGGATGAAGTAGGGTTTCTCCAGCATTCCATAAATTAAGCTTGTTTAATTTCTTGAATCTTTTATCATGTACAATATTTTCTAAAAATTTAACAAGAAGTTCTTCACTCATAATCTCTTTTTCTTTTGAATGGTCCATAGAACACCATTTGCACCTTAAATTACAATAATTAACAAATTGTATGTGAGCTACTTTAATCCCAGAATTATTTAAATTAAAATAAAAATCAGGGATGGTTTTCCATTCATATAAAAATTTTGTAGACTTTCCAAGAAAAGTTCCTTTTTTAATTTGCTCTTTTAGCAAAGATTTTAAATTCATTTAATTAAATAAATCTAATCTTATTTAAATTTAATTAAGTTGTTATATCTAATTAACTTAAAAAAATTTATTTAGTTAGGATTTCCCTTTCCGTTTCTTATAAAAAATAAAAATCAATATAATTATTAAGATTATCCAAAATCCGAAATCATTCAAAAAACTTTTTTCTTCTTTTAATTCAATTTCTTCTTTAACTTCAATCTCAGGATTGCAATTTTACTTTATTTTTTATCATATATACTGCATATCTTTTTCCTGGTTCTAATTTATCAAATGTTCTATTTGTATAATACCCCTTATCTTTATAATCTGCTAATTTTTGATTGGGATTAAAATAAAAACTCATATCAGAATAATCATAAGCATAATAATAATAATCTGCTAAAGATTTTAACCCATCATATGCAGAGATGGGTTCTTCTAATTCATCAGTCCACCTAAAAACATTCCACCCCCCACTTAATTCAACTCCTTCTTTTAATTGTTCTAAGGTAAGGGCTTCATTATAAACTGCTTTCCCAGTTATTAAACCAGTGGGGGGTTCTAAATTTTTAAGATTTAAATTAAAAAAATAATTATAAAAAAAGAAAATTGCAAATATACCTATTAAAAATCCAACAAGCATCCTTTTTCTTTTTTGTTTCATAAACTATAGAATAAACAGAATTATTTAAAGATAACTAATAAGTTTTTTAAAATCTTCTTCACTAATTCCTTGTTCTCCTATTTCCACATTTCTCCCTTCACCATGGAAATCACTACCCCCAGAAAAAAACAATTTTCTATCTCTTGCTATTTCTTTAAATTTGGAATTTCTTGCATTACTAAGTTTTTTATCTAATCCATAAATGCCTGTATAAGGATAATTAACTTCAAGTCCTCGCCCTCCCAACTCAATAAATTTATTTATAATTTTTTCAGATTTATTTAAATAAACCCCAGGATGTGCAAGTATTGGAATCCCTTTTGCAGCTAGGATTATCTCAATAACCTCTTTAATCAATCTTCTTTCTTTTTTAACATAAGCTTTTTTATTTGTCCAAAGAAGTTCTTTAAATATTTGACTTATACTTGAAAATTTATCTGGATATTTTTTAAGTAAAACTTTAGCAATAGTCGGCCTAGTAAATGAATAACCTTTAATTTTTTTTAATTCTTTAATATTTATTTCATAACCTAATTCATTTAATTTTTCTAATATTTTTATTTGATGTTTTATACTTAATTGTTTTCGTAATTCTAAAAATTTTAATAATTCCTTATTTTTATAATCAATAAAAAGTCCAACAATATGAACTTCTGGATAATCTTCAAATTCACAACTAATTTCAATTCCAGGGATCACTTTTATATTTTTATTTTTAGAATAATCTAAAGCTTCTTGAATACCTGAAATAGAATTATGGTCTGTTATTGCAATTACCTTCATTCCTTTTTTAATTGCTAAGTCTACAATTTCTTTTGGAGAAAACTCTCCATCTGAAGCTGTTGTGTGTATATGTAAATCTATCTTAAACATTTTATATTTAA
>JAFCDM010000076.1:0-3510 GCA_017609695.1 Candidatus Pacearchaeota archaeon
ATGAATATTCAAAAAGTAAAGCAAGGAGCAAGAATAACACTTTATAATGGGATTTATATGATTATCTTTGGAATTTTTTATATTGCTTTTGTTAAATTCAATATGGAAAAAAACTTTAATGCTATTTCAGAATTATGGGGTTTTTTTTCAAAATTTAATCCAGAAATCTCTTATTTATTTTACCTTTTTAATGTAATCATCGGACTTTTCTTAATCTCAACAGGAATTTCCACAATCTATCTCTCAGATTTTATTTTAAAAAGAAAAGAAAAAATGACTTGGGCTATTTTATTTTTATCAGGAATAATAAGTTGGGGAGGATTATTAGTGATTTCTGTATTATTCAAGAATCCAATTCTAATAACTCTAAGTTTTTTTGGCTGGTTCATTTTTATAATCGGCATGCTATTACCAATTAAATATTATTTAGAAAAAAGTTATAGGGAGTATTAAAAAAAGAAAATAATGTAAATCCCAAAACCTTTATAAACCAAGAATCCTACTAAATTTAAAATAATTAATTTAAGAGATTAAATAAATCTAAATTATAAAAAAATGCCAACTTTACAAGAAAAAATAGAACAAGATTCTCCTTTTTTAACACAAGACTATTTTCCATTTTTACCAAACCAAGGAATTTTCTTAATTGATACTTGTAGTTTTAGTTTAAACCATCGAAACCCATTCTCCAATCAAGGTAGTAGAAACAATGGGAACCTAACCCCTGAGTCTTGCATAGAAAAATATTCCAGATTGCATTTATTAACAATAAAACTAGCAAGTATGGATAATTGGCTAACAACACAAGAAGTCTTAGAAGAATATAAAAATGGAACTAAGGGCCTTATAAAAATAATAACCAATTTAAGGGGAGGTTATTCTTCCCTAAGTGCAGAAATAGAAAGACTAGTAAAACAAAAAGAAGAAACCTACAACGAAATATTATGTTCAGAGCATATAAATGCAAACGAAAATTTAACAGAAGAAGAAAAAACAAGAATTAAGCAAATTTTACCACGAGTTGAAAAAGTCTTTCAAGGATTTAAAGGAAAAGTAAGTAAATTAAATACAGACTGCAAACTTATTGCAACTGCATTAATATTTGCAAAACAAGAACCCACAAGTATCTTTTCCCAAGACTATCCATTATTAAATACTTTTTGTTATTGCGCCCAAAATTTAAATCTTCCAATAAACCCAGAATCAACTTATGTAATATCAGAAGCAAGGGGAGAACAAATCCCTTCTAAAGAATTTTTAGGAAAAAGAAAACCAAATTATTTGCCTCAAAAAAGGCAAAGTCATCCCTCACTTAAACAACCGCTTTTCCACAAACCATTACAATTAACTTTTGCATAATCCTCAGCAAGAATTAATTTATCTTCATATTTCAAACCCTCAGCCATAAATAAAAACCCAAACCCTTGCTCTAAAATCTCAATATTTATCATCCTATCTCCATAAAAAACATATCTTAACTTCCTTTTATATTTCCCTAAATCATCAAAATCTCTCAAAACCCTAACTTCTTTTCCTTCAACCTCTTGTAAAAAAATCTTAGCTTCTTCATAATAATACTCCTTTTTTTCAGGGGTATTAATTCCCAACAACCTTATTGTCTCATTATTACAAATCAAAGTATCCCCATCAATCACCCTATCAACAAAACAAGACTCTTTTTCATAATCTTTCTTAAAACTCTCTTTATCTGGATAATAAATAGATAAAAGACTTAAACAAATAATTACAATAAAAAAAACAAGGATTTTCTTTATTTTCATAAATAATCCAAAACAATAAGATTTTTAAACATACTTCTTTAATATTTTATCATGTCAAAAGTAAGAATTAAACTAAAAAGTATAAACATAGAAGCATTAAACAAAACATGCAATCAAATTAGAGAAATCGCTGATAATGCTGGAACTCCAATAAGTGGTCCAATTCCTCTTCCAACTAAAAAGCTTAAAATAACCACAAGAAAATCCCCTTGTGGAGATGGGACAGCCACATTTGATAATTATGAAATGAGAATCCATTCAAGAGTTATTGATATCCCAGCTGATGACAGGGTTCTTCATTCAGTAATGAGATTATATATCCCAAGAAATGTGACTATTAAAATTGAAATGAAAGATTAAAAAACTTCCAAATTCAAAAAAAGAATTCTAATAAAAACCATTAAACAACAAAATGACATTAACACAAAGCCTTGAAAAATTAGAGTCAATGACAACTCAAGATGGGCTTTTGCAACATGAATCAAATCCAAATATAGAATTTAAAAAACTAGGGATTTGGCCCCACTCTACTTGTGATAATGCAAGAGCATTAATTGTTTTATCAAGATTAAATATTTTAAAAGAAAATCTTGCACAGATATATTTGAATTATCTTCAAAGAGCCAAAAGATCTGATGGTTGGTTTAATAATTATCAAAGAAAAGGAGGGGTTTTTATTCAAGATAATCCAGATCATTTACAAGATTGCTATGGAAGAACAATCTGGGCATTATCAGAATTTTTATCTTCCCAATATCCAGAAGAATTAAAAAAACAAGCAGAACAATTATTAGACACTTCCTTAACTAAAATCCCAGAATTACATTACATACAAAGTTTAGCTTTCACAATAATTGGATTATCTAAACTTCCAAATGAAAAACAAACTAACGGGATTAAAAAAACAAATCAAAAATTAACTAAAGAACTAATAATAACTTATAATCCAGAAGAACTAAAATATTGTATTGCAAGACCTGCTCAAGCAATAATTCTTGCAGGAAAAGCAGAAAAAGATAAAAAAACTAAAAAAGCAGGGAAAAAAGTCCTTGATTCACTAATAGAAAAGCATTTTGATAAAGATTCACTCTTCCTACCTTTAGTAAACCCTTGGGGAGATGAACAACCAATAGAAGCAGGAACTATGGCAGAGGCTTGTATGGATGCTTACAAAGTATTCCTAGAAGACAAATATCTTATGGCTGCAAAAAAGACAATAGATTGGTTTGAAGGAAGTAACACAAAAAATAAAAACATATTGTCTACAGATGGAGGAGTTTATGATGCAATAAAAAAAGATGGAACAATTAATACAAATCAAGGAGCAGAATCAATACTTGCATATCTTTTAGCAATTAGTTCAATGAATGAATCTTAATCTTTAATACCAAAAATATTTCCTGTTTTATCAAGATTTTTAATCATCTCTTTATTTTCAGAAAGCTCTTTTTTTTGCCTAACCAATATTTGTCTTGCTTTTATAAAAGAATCACATAATTTTAAATTCAAAGGACATTTTTCTTCACAAGCCTTACATAAAGTACATTCATAAATAAACTTATCAACATAACCACTATCAAGAATTATGGCTTTTCCTCTTGGAGAAGATTGTTCTTCTCTAACTACCTTCAGCACAGGACATAGTTTTTTACAAAAACCACATTTAAAACATTTTTCAACAATTTCTTTTATTTCTTCTTTTGCATTATCTGATTCTATTGACATTTTT
>JAFCDM010000076.1:3526-3918 GCA_017609695.1 Candidatus Pacearchaeota archaeon
TCTTTAATCAGATAATGTTTTGATTTTGGTTTACCTTTTTTCAGAAAAAGGTAATTCTTTGCCAAGGATTTCTTTCTAAGAAATGCTTTATTATCTGATTCTATTGACATTTTTATTCTCCTTCATTTTTATTCTCCTTTATTTTCTCCTTCATCCTCTATCTTATTATTTTTTAATCCAAAGCCCCCCATCATTACATTATCTATAAGACCTTGTTCTTCTTTAGATAATTTTCCTCTTTTCTCAATTTCCTTAGGAACATTTTTAGCAAATTCTTCAATTTTTACTTTTTTTGGTTCAGATAATTCAGACTTATATGTTTGTTCATAATCTTGTAATAAATTTGTAGTTTCACTAACTTTTTTTTGCTCAAATTCTTTTTTTTCAACTTC
>JAFCDM010000077.1 GCA_017609695.1 Candidatus Pacearchaeota archaeon
ATCTCTCCATTTCATTAAAGAATTTTTTTCTCTATTTTTAAACCATTTTGAATCTTTGTTCCATGTACTTATCATAGCTTTTGCTCCTGGTTTTAAAACTCTGTAAAGTTCTTTTAAGGATTTTTGTCTTTGGATTTTATTTTTTATGTAATGTAATACTCCAATAAATAATCCAGCATCAAAAAAATTATCTTTAAATTCAAGTTTGTTTGCTTTGTTTATAAAAAATTCATGACACTTTTTAAAGAACATATAGATTCATTAATTTAATCTTTCTCAATTTTAATAATTTTTATTTTCATAGGAACATAGCCTGGGCAATAACCATTTCCCTCATCTGGAATACACTCTCTGCAATTTCCTGAACTATAAGAAATAGTTGTAGAATGTTCTTCCTTGGGAAGAAAAATCTGATGCACACACTTTTCAATTGTCCTCATCTAAAATAAAATAAAAACCTATTTTTAAAATTAAATATATTTGATTATACACTACTAAAACTTAAAAACCAACCCTTTCCATAAAAAACTCAAAGTTTTTCCCATCTACAACATCATGTTTAACACATACACCTCTTCCATCATGATAATACTTCATAATACTCCATCCTTCATTACGCAACTCTCCAATCATCAAAGAAACTCCATCTACAAAAACTTCCACTTCTTTATAATAAAGAGGGTGTCCCCTTTTATATTCTTCCTTAAGCACCTTAGTAACAATATCAGGTCTTTTCCTAAAACTCTTAGTTTTCAATTTTTTCCATAAAGATTTTTGGGGTAAAATTACATCTTTAGATTCATCTAGTATAGTTAATTTAGTATCCAGCGATTCTAATAAATATTCTATTTTCATTTTAAAATATCTCTTATCATACGAATTGTTAATTTAGTATCCAGCGATTCTAATAAATATTCTATTTTCATTTTAAAATATCTCTTATCATACGAATTCTTAGAATTAGCCAATCTATTTTTGAGATAATCCAAATGATCCTTGTCTAACTCAGCCCTTTCTTCCCAAAGAGTCCTTGTACCATAATTCATAAACACTAAATACAAAAAAGCTTTTTAATTATTTATACTCTCAACAACACAAATAGACTATAATAATTCTTTTAAATAACTCAAGTCTGGATTTTTTTATGAGTCCTTACACTTATTCTAAAACAGAGAGAAAGAAAAAATCCACTAGAAAAGAAATAATTATTGAAAATAAATTGAAGGGAATAGAATTAGAAACTAAATTAGACTTTGAAAATTTATATCCTCTTTTAGATACTAATCTTAAAGAAATTTCCAAAGGAGATAAACTTTCAAAAGAAAATAAAGATAAAATAATTTTTGCAGACAGATGTGTTCATGATAATGAAGTTTATGGCATGGGATTTAGAGAACTTAATTGGATAAGTCAATATGAATTAACACATCATGAAAATAATGTAAAAAGTCTATTTCAAAGTGATGACATACCCAAAAACATTCCAATAATGTACTTTTAAATTAGAATACATATATTAACAAGGACTACAATGTTTATATCTTTTTCTATTAACTTAATTTTTTAGAAACATATGGGCCATCAAGAACATATCCTTGATTATAAAAATATTGCCTAACCCCCACCCCAGAAATAATAATCATTTTATCCATACCAAATTCTTCTTTAGCTATTCTTTCAGCTTCTTCAAGAAGTAATTTGCCATACCCTTTGTGTTGCCATAATTCCTTTTCCTTTTTACCTATATTTAAGCTACCCCCATAAGTATGCATCTCTCTCACAATAGAAGTTTTGTGATCTATTTGATCTAAAAAAGGTTTATAAGGAATTCTTAATCTCAATAGCGCAATTAAAACATCATTTTTTGTATCTTCAAAACTTAAAAATATTTCTTTTCCTTTAGAAGCATCATAATTTATTCTGCATAATTTAATGGTAGTAGGATCTATATTTCCACCTTTATTTAGAAAAAATCCAACCTCTCTACATCTAATACAATTGCATTTTAATTCCCTTTCACTCATTAACTCTTGCACTACTTTTCTCAAATCAATTCTCTTTGTGCCTGCTACTAAAAAATCAGGGGGAATCTCCCTCATTATCCTCATTACTCTACAATATTTTGGAATTTCTAATTTTAATTTAATAAGGAGATCTATTAGTTCTTCCTTAGCATATGGTTTATATTTTCTCTGCCAATACAATTCTTCTAACTCTGCTCCTTGAATAACTTGACAAGGATAAATCTTAATTCCATCAGGTTTAAAATTTGAATCAAAAAATAATTTTTTAAATAACTTTAAATCTTTATTCAAATTACTTCCAATTAAATTTGGCATAATATGATAAAAAACTTTATAGCCTGAATCCTTTAACAATCTAGTGGCCTTAATAACATCCTTTACAGTATGTCCTCTTTTTGTTAATTTATATAAATTATCATCAGGCATTTGTACTCCTAATTCGACTCTTGTAGCTCCAAATTTTAACATATCTTTAATATGATTTTCAAAACAAACATCAGGCCTAGTCTCAACACATAAAGCCACACAACGATTTTTTGATTTTTCATTTAACTTTTGAGCAGCAGCAAGTGTCTTAGAAATTTTATTATTTAGTGCATCATACAAAGACTTGACAAATTTATACTGGAACTTTTTATCATATTCTAAAAAAGTTCCTCCCATGATTATCAACTCAATTTTATCTCTGGGATGATTCATTACCCTAAACGCCTCTAATCTAGCCTTAACCTGCTTAAAACCATCATAATTAACTCTCCTAGCCCTCATAACCACAGGAGATTTAGGAGTATAACTTTGTGGAACATCTAAATTAGGACAATATACACAACTACCGTGCTCACACTTACGTGGAGGCAGCATAACAGCTATAGGAGTTATTCCTGAAATAGTTTTTGTAGGCTTTCTTATTTCTCCAGGTTTTGGCTTTAACATTAAAATCACATAATTTTTAACCTTAAAAAACCTTTTATAAAACAATGGAAAAAGAAAATCAACAAAAAGTCTGGGATAATATTGCACCCGACTGGCATAAATTCAGAGGAAAACCATTGCAAGAAGTAATAAATTTTTTAAAAAATCAAAATGGAAATATCTTAGATCTTGGAAGTGGATCAGGCAGACATTTAATAAAAATAAAAAATGGAAAAATGTGGCTTGTTGACTTTTCTAAACAGATGCTTAAACTAGCAGAGAAAAAATCAAAAAAAGAAAAAATTCCTTTAGAATTCTCAGTAATAAGTTCAGAAAAACTTCCATTTCAAAATAATTTTTTTAATTCTGCTATTTGCATAGCTCTTCTGCATTGTATTGAAACAAAACAAAAAAGAAATAAAACAATCAAAGAACTTTACAGAGTTTTAAAACCAGGAGCAAAAGCTATGATAAGTACATGGAACAAAGATTCAAAATGGTTTAAAAATAGAGAAAAAAATTCTTTAATGAAATGGAGAGAT